>CAYMWA010000124.1:0-2889 GCA_964393795.1 uncultured Roseivirgaceae bacterium | reverse complement strand
GCTGTTGGCGGTTGGCGGTTGGCAGTTGGGAATGATGGATTCACCTATTTCGTCACAGCAACCCTGCGGGATCTCCTACCGGCTCTAAACTTTAAACTTTAAACTTTGAACTTCAAACTTGACGTAAGCAAAATTGAATCCCACCCGGCATGTCTGACCGGACCATTCTGGCCCTTTGCTTTCATTGCCTTCCTTATCTTGGCGCTATAGGCCCAGCACGTGCTTTGGCGGATGTTGAGCGCTGCCGACAGTTTGTGCGACGAAATGCTACCCTTCGAATTATAGACCAGGAAGATGATATAGAACGCCTTGTTGATCGGTAGTCGCGTGTTCTGAAGCAGCGTGTAGGCCGTCACCGACTCGTCATATCCGCATTTGCTGCACCGCCGGCTGTACGGACTTCTGCCTTCGCTGTAGTTGGTATGATGGCATTTCGAACACCGGAAACCCGATTGCCACTTGATATTGGCCAGGAACTTCAGGCAACTGTCGTCGTTCGGATACATGGCACTAAACTCCTCGAAGTCCACATCCCGGGAAAGAAGCCGCGCTTCGGTTACGGCTTCCACATCCTGCTTCAGTTGAATATTGTCCTGGGCGAGGAGCGCATTCATCGCAACGATTTCTTCCGCCTGTCGCGCCAGTTGCTGATTCGCCTTTGCCAGCTGGGCATTTTGCGCGGCAATGAAGTCCGATTTTTCGACCAGCTCCCGGGTTTTGATTTGGACCTGGTCCTCCAGTTGCCGGTTCAATGAGTCTTTCAATTTGTGGTTGATATGGAGCTGTTCGATCATGCGCCGTTGCGCACGCTCCTTCTCAATGCGCATGACCCTGATCCGGTCGCCGTTGGCAAAAGAAAGGAAGAGCATCTCCATGATAAATGCGAATCCCAAACCGTAGTGCGTCATGCCCCCGAGGGGCAGCCAGTTCAGGTCGAGATATTGAATGAGCTTGATCAGCATACCCAGGAAAAGAAAGGCGTATCCGACTACGAGGAAACGTGCCGGGCGGTATCCCTTTCGCAGGCAATAGATGGCAGTAAAAAAAGCGGTCGCAAAAGGCACGACCTCAATAAACCGGAACCGGAACCATTCTTCCGCCACGGTAAGGCTGGCGAAGAGAAAGAGCGTCCGGAAAACAAAAACGCCCGCCAGCAGATACCAAAGTCTGCGATGGCTCGCTTTCAGGTTCAGGAGCGACGCGGCAAACAACAATGCTGTGGTGGATGCGAAATAGAGCATAAATCCCGCCGCATATTGATTCCATTCCACCGCATCCGGCCACAGGTACTGATAGGCAATACCATCCGCACTCATTTCGTAGAGACCGATACTCAGGAGATACAAGACGTAGAATATGTAATGCCTTTCCCTGACCGCCGTGAACATGAGCAGGTTGTAAAAGCAAAACACAAGGATCATCCCGTAGAAAATGCCAAAGAAAAAATATTCGTCGAGCGCGTAGTTGATGAAATACCCGGAAGTTCTGAGCACGACGAGAATGTTGGCTTGTTGCCGGGACTCCACCCGAAAATAGTAAGTATGCACGCCGGGCCATTCATGCGGCAACTTGACAAAAAAGTTCTTATGCCTGACGGCCCTGGCGCCGAACGGAAAGCCATCGCCAAAGCTTTGTTTTGAGAAACCACCGTCCTCACGAGGCGTGAAGAAATCGATCCGGTCAATAGTCTGATCAAAGAATTCGATCTGCCATTGATGAGCGCTTTCCGGATTATGGGCAACGCGAATGCGGTACCAATAGGCGGAGCTACGGTTGTAGTTCTCGGGACTGAACGTCGGACTCGCGCGAAAGCGTTCGGCTACCGCCGGATGGGTCACATCGTCAATGGTCAGCGTTCCACTGGCATCCTCGAGGTATTCGATCTCCTGATAGGAAAAGAGATACTGTGGCACGGAATCCCGAAGCGAAACAATGCTTTGGCCCAGGGCCGATGGGCAACCGGACAGGAATGCGACCCAGAGGACGACCTGCAAAAGTGTTCTTCTTACCTCCATGCGATAGGATCAATAAAGGTAAAAGATGCGACGCTCCGCTCCAACCGGCACTAGCCGTCGTTTGCGCGTCAGGGCTTTTTCGGCTTCGCCGTCTTATCTGCTTTCTGCAGTTGCAACACCTGTAGCGCGAGCTGTTCTGCCAGGGGCGAGGGACCAGCGGCTTCGGCATCCGGAAACTGGTTGGAGAAAAACGCCTTTGCCGCCCACACTTCGAGAATGTCGGCTACATCCACGCCGTAGGGTTCGTAGAGTCTGTTGTCAGAAACCAGGAGCAGTTTATGTTCTTCGCCGGCAAAATTAAATACGCGTTTGAAGACGATACCATCGTTGCGCGTGACGAGAACATAGAGCTTCCCGTTTTTGATGGCGTCCAGGCGTTCGACATATTCAGCAAAGATGATGCTGCCCGGCTGTATGGGCAGCATGGAGTCACCCTGGATTTCAAAGGCCCGGTACGTTCTGTTTCTGGGCAGCACCGGCATGCTGATCTTGGGGAGTTCCTTGACAAATTCCGGATCCTGGAACCCGGACATGTAGCCCGCCGATGCCTTCTGGGTGACCAGTTCGACATTTTCACGATCGTGCGCGTCGACCGTTATGGCAAGCACCTCCCGCCGGGGCTTGCCGGAAATCCGCCAGGACTTTTCCGGGAGCGCGGCGATATCAGCACTGATCAGGTTGTCGAGGCTCACTTTAAAGATACGCGACACTTCCGTAAGGCACGTCAGCGGAGGCGTCGCACGTCCCTCTTCATAGGCTCCGAGGGTGGCCTGTTTTAGACCGAGACGTTCAGAAAATTCGCGCTGTGTCAGTTTTTCTTTCTGACGGAGGAATCGGAGGTTACGGTTTACGAGGTCCATAGAGGTTGCGGGTT
>CAYMWA010000123.1:0-11010 GCA_964393795.1 uncultured Roseivirgaceae bacterium | reverse complement strand
GCCTGCCTGCCGCGCGCAAGCTACGTCGGGCAATGCACCCCAACACATTATCACATCCAATGCCCCCATACTACCCTGTCTCTCCCCCACACACGAACACATGAACACACGAACACATGAACACATCATCTCCTTCGTAGCACCAACCCGGACCCTTCGACAAGGCTCAGGGACCGGGCAGGAATTACTTCGCAACCAACTCCATCTCTATCCGCTCATTCAACCGCACATCGTCCGACGTCGGCTTCACGATCATGCCGGTGCTTCCCCAAGCCACCGTTCCGATTCGTTCTTTTTCAATGCCATTGCTGACGAGGTACTCGCGCACCATCCGTGCACGCTGGCGTGTCAGAAATTTGTCGCCGCCCTTGCGTACTTCAGACACACTTGTTCCGAAGAAGTCGTCGGCAAGCGCGATCTCCCGGCGAGGACCTTTGTTGCAGTGACTATGGATCATGATCTCGTATTCCGGGTGAAGCTTCATCATCATGACCACTTCGTCCAATTGTTCTTTCGAAGTGGGCTTCAGCGCGGTAGAATTATCGGCGAACGCCGTGTTGTACAGGATCGCCTGGTCGTTCACGGCCATTTCCTCCAGTTTGATGTGCACCTCCCATATACCATCCTCCGTGCGGACAATGTCTTTTCCACGCGACAGGTGGTCAATGTTGAACATCCGCGTTTCCATGCCATAGCCGATGACTTCGCAAACGAACGTGATCATCTGGCCCCGTCGCGTGCCCTTGATGAATACGTGTTCGCCCGGACGAAAACCGGCGAGTACCTTCGATTTTGTAAAGTCGACGAGCAGCACTTCACCGTCGACCGGGTTTCCCGTGGGGTCTTCAATGATGAACCTGAACTGAGGACCCATCGCTTCCGCGTTCATTGCAAGTCCGCTGAAGTTGCCGGGATTGCGCAGGAAGCTAAACCCGCCTTTGTGCGTCCACGCTGCGTTCAAGGCACCCGCTTCATATTTTCCCATGTTCTCGCTACCGCTGGCGGAGGCCAGTACGCGGTTGTTGTTGCGACTTTCGTTGAAGGTCGACATCCCGAAACGGGGCTCGCGACTCGGCTCAACTTCGACCGCCGGCGCGGACGATTTGACTTCTTCCGCGTCACCCGCGAAGATCCAGGCGTCTTTGAATCCTTTTTCCTTCTTTACGTACGTGCTCCAGTCGAGCGCCTCCTCTTTCAGGTGGCTTTTGAACACGTGGACCAGGAAAAGGTCGCGGTCTTTGTCAAAGGAGTAGGAAACGTCCTGGAAAACATTGCGCACCGAGTGGGTGAACCGGACGGCATTTTCTTCCAGTTTGAAGCTTCCGATGACAACATAGTAGTGGGCAGAGGCCGCCTGGAACGTGATTGCAGCCAACAAAATCGCCAGAGAGAGGGCTTTTCGGGGAAATAAGCGTTTCATAAGACAATTGGTTTGTTTGGTTCATTGCCCGGGCCGGACGAGATTTCCGTCCCTGGTATGCCCCAAAACTAGGACAGCCGCTTGAAGCGGCCGTCAGAACAAATCTGATATTAGAAAAATCAGGAAATCTCCTACTCGCCTCCTTTCTCTGGCGCCACACCCTCATTATCGCCGTTTTTTCTATCTGCAAGCCTCTTTTGAACGACATCTGCAGGATACCGCCTGGCCAATCGCCTGATTTCGAAGCTGAATTCTTCGAACGTCTCGTGCCACATTTCCGCTTCTTCGGCTGTATATTGGTAGAACCCTCGTCCGTTCCGGATGCCGTTTCCGCCCTCCGTCACAATATCATCGATGAGTTTGGGAATCATCGTTTCATTGCTGAGGGTGGGAAACAAATCCTTCATGACCGCATGGTACGCCGGCACCCCGGTAAGGTCCATCCAGCGAAAAACGCCAAGCAAGGTCATCCAATAGCCCGGGTTGTTCCTGCACGCGCGGTCTACATCTTCGATTGTGGCATATCCGTTTTCCACAAGGTGAAACGCCTCCCTGTACATCGCATACATCAACCGGTTGGTGATAAAACCGCGGATATCCTTGCGCACCAGCGTCGGCTCTTTTTCCCACCGGTGCGATAGTTTGTACAACCACTCTGCTTTCTCCAGATCGCTCCGTTCGCCACATATGATTTCGAGAAAACGCGTGGTATGCGACGGCTCCGCCCAATGCAGCCCGAAGAAACGCCCCGGCAGCCGCGTGCTTGTTTGCAAAATACTGATGGGAATGGCAGATGTATTACTTGTGATAAGCGTATCGTCCGGAACGACGGCCTCAATCTTGCCGTACACTGACGTTTTAATGTCCAGATTTTCAATCGTACACTCAATCACCAACGCACAGTCTTGTAGCTGCTGGTAATCTTCCGTGATGATTAGCCGCCTGAAACATTCCTCGGGCGACGCCTTCACCAGGCCTTCTTCCTGCGACTTTTGCAAGTGTCCTCTTATCCGCGGTGCCGCGGTTTTCATGTCTTCCGGAATCGGCGCGACCGCCACAACAGGATGACCCGCCATTAACAGGCAGGTGGCAATGCTGCATCCCATCATACCCAAACCAACGATCCCAATGGTCAAATGCTCAGGGTCTGTTTCTTTGTTAATCATAATGCTTAAGTTTTTTTCGTCACCGCTCCTCTTCCGTTGGCCGTTTCAAACAGGTCCATCGCAACATTCAAATCTATTCAGGAATCGGCAATCATTGTGATACTATTTTTTGTGGTAATGGCTAAATCTTATTATAATGATTTCAAAATGTTTTGATTCCGGCAAGCCATGAAACTTATTCTTCAACGACTGGTGCAAGCGCCCGATAAATCATTTATCGTTTACCATGAGAAAGAACCCTTCTTCTCCTCTCCCTGGCATTACCACCCGGAATACGAGTTGGTGCTCATCACTAAAAGCACAGGGAAGCGCATTATCGGTGATCATATCGGATATTTTGAGGAGGGCGATCTCGTCTTTATCGGATCACAGCTGCCACACGTGTACGACAACGACCCGCTCTATATGACCGGTGTGCCGGGGCTCAATGCAGAGGCGATCGTGATTCAGTTCCTGCCCGAATTTCTCGGCAACGTATTGTCACAAGCGCCGGAACTTGAGTCCTTTCGTCATTTTTTAGAAAAGTCGTCGAAGGGATTGCAGATCAGCGGAACAACCCGCGCTCGCGTGGCAAGCCTGATGGTTGCGATGGTGGAGATGGATGGCTTGCAACGCCTTATTTCCCTGCTGTCGATCTTCGATCAATTGGCCAACACGATTGACTATGCGCCGCTCGCCAGTCCCGGCTTTTTGAACAACTTTGACGTGTCGGCATCAGATCGCGTAAGAAAGGTGACTGAATATATGATGAACAATTTCACCAGGGACATACCATTGACCCGGATTGCTGAAGTAGCGAGCATGACGCCTACCAACTTCTGCACCTTCTTCAGGAAATACTATCGCGAAACGTTTGTTTCTTACCTCAACAACATTCGCGTTGGTTATGCCTGCAAATTGTTGGCACAAAAAGACATGAATATCTCCGAAATTGGCTATCGGAGTGGTTTCAAGAACACCTCCAACTTCAACCGCCAGTTTAAGAAACTTAAGAAAGTGACACCTGCCGAATACCGCCAATCACTGTCAGTCAAGTTTCAGGGAACTGAACACCTTCAGTCTCTCAGGTATGCTGAGGGACCAACCGGATAGCCGCGTGTTTCCACACGAGCCGGCCTATCGTTACTTCTCTCGCGCGCCTCGGTTCTCAATGGGCTCACAAAACATCGCAAGTTGTTCGTCGATCGGTAGATCGCGGAGAACCACACCCCGCAAAGGATGGGTGCGCCTGAATTGATCAAGCAAACGCTGCCGCAGTTTTTTGACAATCTTTTGGTACCGGGCCTGATACGCCAGGTTTGTCGTTTCATGCGGATCGTTCTTCATATCGTAAAGCTCATAGCGGATACCTGACGGCGGATGTCCTGTGGTATAGCCAAGGCCGAGGTCAGCCTTTCCGTTCGTATACACGTACTTGAATCTTTCTGTGCGCACCATCGCGCGATTGTCAACTGTGTACTCCGAAAAAACGATGTCTTTATTAAACCGGCTCTTCCCCGTGAGGAGTGGCCACAACGACTTACCGTGCAGCCCTTCCGGTGCTTCAATACCCAGGGCCTCATAAATCGTCGGCGCAAGATCGACAAGTTCCGTGAGGCTTGTGATGACGCTCGGCTGCGCGCGTTCACCATTCTCCGCCAGACCTCCCGCTTGTATAATGAGCGGCACCCGGACGCCTTCTTCCCACATTGTATGTTTTTCAAATCGCTTGTGATGGTTGAGCAAATAGCCGTTGTCGCCCAGGTAAATGATCAACGTCTTGCGTGTGAGCCCCAGACTTTCGACTTTGTCCAGGATCAAACCGACGTTCTTATCGAGGTATTCGACAGAAGTATAGTACGAACGAATGATGCCCCGTTTATCCTCGTCAGTGAGCGACCTAAAAATCAATGGCACCCAGCGATCATCGGCATCAGTGCCTTGCGGGAGCACGATGGTTTCCGGATCAATGCGGCCGGCGTACTCAATAGGAAAAGTGAACGGCGCGTGCGGCTCAAGAAAACCCACCCACAGGCAAAACCGTTCATCGCGATGCTGCTCGATAAATTCATTTGCCTTATTGGCAAAAAAGGTTCCGGCTTCGTTCGCATCATAATGCGGCGCGGGCAAACCATCTGCGTTCCAGAAGAAGCGGGCGGGCTCCTTAAACGGATGGTGTTTTTTTCGAAGCGTCATGCCGTCGGGCAAGACTTCGTCGACACTGTCCAGATAGGCTTTGTACGCGGGCGCCATTGGCGATGGATCATCCTGCCGGATGACATAATCAAATCCGTGATCAAGATCACTTTGAAAATGGGTCTTGCCGATGGCCGCGGTTTTAAAGCCTTTACTTCGAAGGTGTTCGGGAATTGTATAGACAGAATCCGACAGCGCGGTCGGCAGCAACGTTACGCCCGTGGCATGGGGCATCTTGCCTGTCAGGAAGGATTGTCGCGAAGGGGTGCACACCGGACTGTTGCAGTACGCGCGTTCGAAGCGCGAAGCATGCGAGGCGAACCGGTCGAGGTTTGGCGTCTCGACGATTTCGTTCCCGTAACAGCCCAGGGCATAGGCGGCGTGGTCATCGCCGACGATCACAATGACGTTGCTTAGCGGTTCAGCAGCTTTGCGTTGCGTGCCCTTCTTGTCATGGCGATTCACCTTCTGCGCGGACAGCGATAAAGTCGACAGGCAAAACAGGGTCAGGCAGCCAATAACCTTGACGATAATTCTAAAATAAAAAAAGTGTCGCATAGCCTCGTCGTTAACGATCATATTCAAAATGGTAGACCCCGGAGCCAATCGTAAGCGTCACATCATCGCCCTGCTGCGCAATACCAGCTATGGCGTTTACATTTCGTATAGCGGTCTTGCCCTCCATGACATTCCCCACGCGGGCACCGGGCAAGACAACTTCCGCCGTCGTATTGGGTGGGATGGTAACCTCCAGATAAAATCGTCCGTCTTCTATCCTCCACGACGACCTGATCTTTCCATACAGGGTATTGAGTTCGGCGTTCACGAATTCCAGTTCCCCTCCGGGATGTGGTGCAATCCGCGCTTTGCGGTAACCAACACCGGCATCCGGCTCAGCGGTATCAATGCCGGCCATCACGCGGTACATCCATTCGCCGATCACGCCATAATGATAGTGATTGAATGAATTCATCTCCGGGTTTTGCAACGTGCTGTCAGGCTTGATGCCGTCCCATCTTTCCCAGATGGTGGTGGCCCCCATTTTTACCTGGTAAAGCCACGACGGATACGTGTCGCGCAGAAGCAGACTGTAGGCTACGTCGGTATACCCGAACCGGCTTAACACGAGACAAAGGTACGGTGTTCCTAAAAAGCCGGTGGTCAGGTGCCTGTACTTTTTGATGTTAGCCACCAGTCGCGCAGCGGCGTCTGCCCTGTCCTTCTCGGGTAGCAAGTCGAAGTGCAGCGCCAGCACATAAGCCGTCTGCGTGTCTGAGAGAAGCCTGCCATTCGGCGTTACATATTCATCCTGGAACGCTTTCTTTGCGCGGTCGCGCAGTGCTGAATAGGCTGCAACGTCTGCGCTACGGTTTAGCAACCGCGCTGTCCGCACAAGCAGTTCGCTGGAATGTACAAAGAAGGCCTGCGCAATCAGATACTTGTCCGTGACTGCCGGCGTTCCGAAAAGATCGTCTTCCGGCCAGTACGATAGCCAGTCGCCGAATTGAAAACCGGTATTCCACAGGTAGTCGTGGCTGGTGTTCTTCATGTAGTCTACCCACGCCTTCATACTTTCATACTGGTTTTCAAGAATGCGTCTATCGCCGTAGACCACATACATCTCCCAGGGAATAATGGTCGCGGCGTCATCCCATCCCGCCACACCCGACCCCCATCTGCGGACGTTGGGTATCACATAGGGAATACTCCCGTTTTCATGCTGATCAGCCTTCAAGTCGCTCAGCCATTTGGTATAAAACGCGGCAACGTCCATATTAAAAGAGGCGGTGCGAAAAAAAGGTTGTGAATCGCCTGTCCATCCCAACCGTTCATCGCGCTGATTGCAATCGGTCGGTATATCGAGAAAGTTGCCTTTCTGACTCCACACAATATTCTGCTGTAATTGATTGAGCCGCGCATCGGACGTAGAGAACTTGCCGGTCATTTCCAGATCGGAATAAAGTACTACCGCTTCAATATCGTCGGGTTCGAGTGTGCCGGGATAGCCTTCCACCCGAACGTAGCGGAAACCCTGAAAGGTGAAGTGAGGATGAAAGGTTTGTTCACCGCCACCCTTCAGCGTATACGTATTCAATTGCTTTGCTGCGCGAAGGTTTTCAGTGTAGAAGTTACCCACTTTGTCCAGAACTTCCGCATGGCTGACGGTAATCACCGTGCCCGATTCTCCTGTTGCTTTCAGGCGCACCCACCCCACCATGTTCTGACCGAAATCGACAACCGTTTCGCCTCGGGGGGTAGTGATGATCGCTATGGGTTTCAGCACTTCATGCATGCGCACCGGCGTCGCCACCATACCGATCAGGTTGTCAGTCCCTCCTTCAACTACTATCGCATTTTTCCAGGACGCATCTTCCTGGTAGGTGGACGTATCCCAACCCGCCTTCTCCAGGCGCGCATCATAGACCTCGCCGTTGTAGATGTCGGAATACACAATGGGACCGTACGAATAGCGCCACGTCTCATCCGATCCGATCACCTCGGTGGTGCCGTCATGGTACCGCACCGTCAGCTGCAGCAGCATGCTCAGGTCATCGCCATACCAGTACGTGTCTCCGTTCTTGCTGATGCTGCCACGATACCACCCGCCTCCCAGCACAACCCCCAGGGTATTGGTCCCTTCGCTCAGCAGTGAAGTCACATCGTACGCCTGGTATTGTAAACGGTGTCGATAACTCGTCCATCCCGGGGTAAAGTAAGCATCGCCCACCCGTTTCCCGTTGATGGTCGCTTCGTAAACACCCCTTGCCGTGATGTACGCTGTCGCAGATGCGATGCGCTTCTGCAGCGAAACTGTCTTGCGGAACATCGGACTGTGTAGCGTATCGGGATGATCCGTCGCCACCCATTTCGCCTTCCAGTCGGATGGGTTGAGTAGTCCCATCTGCCAATAGTTGACTTTGCTCCATGCGGACGCCTTTCCGTTTTGGTCCCATACCCGCACCTGCCAGTAATACCGTTGTTCCGACATCAGCGTTGGGCCGGTATAAGGAACGTGAACGGATTGATCGGAATCTACTTTCCCTGTTTGCCAGACGAGGTCGCGCCGCGACGGGAGTGATTTTGCTGATGTGCTTACGCGGATTTCATACGCAGTCTGCATGACGTTGCGCGCAGGCGATACGAGTTTCCATCCAAGACGCGGACGCGATACGTCAAGCCCCAGCGGGTTGGTCATGTACTCGCATACGAGATTCTCCACCGCAAGCTTTTGCGCCTGCGCTGCGCTCGCAAAGACAATACAGCTGATAAACAAAAGGTGTTTCAAGTGTTTCACATTTTTCACATTCTCAGCCAAAGCTATCAAATGAAATTCAAGATTTGTGGTATTATCTTTTGCGCTTATTGCGGAATTTTATTGGTTTTTGTGAAAGCGCCGAAAGACATAGCGAGTCGGCTTCAATCCATCCTCATTTGCGTTTAGGGTGCAACGGCATCAGCAACAGACTATCGGTAGCGTGTATCATTTTGCCAGCGTTCTTCTTGTTCTTCAATATCATCAACAACTTCCGTTTGAAAACTGAACACGTCCCTTCCCGCAGAGACACCAGTGCCGACAATTTTTTCGCCGTGATCTTTCGCTGCGAATTGATGAGGAAGACCATGTACAACGCCTTGATGATCGGAAACTTGATCCGGTAGAAGATTGTATACGCTGTTGCCGATTCATCATATCCGCAAACCGTGCACCGCTTTGCAAATGGAAGCTTGCCTTTGCATGACCGCGTGTTGCCGCACTTCCTGCAGGCGTAGCCGTTCTTCCACTTCAAATGCGACAGGTACTGCAGACAGGCGGCATCGTCCGGGTAAATCTTCTTGAATTCTTTAAAGTTCACCGCCTTCAGGTTCACGCGCGCTTTCGCCTCTTTCTTTAAGTCCACCTTCAGCTTCTTGTTGTCTTGCTTGAGCAACCGGTTCATGCGCTGAATTTCGTTCGCCTGGTTTCGGAATTCGGTGACGTCGCTCGAATTGATAACGATGCCGCTGACGGCAGGCTCATTCAACAGATCGCTAAACGTAGATTCGAGGATAAGCCATCCCCCATCTGCTTTCCTAAACCGGCATTCGATGGAAGTACGCGTCTCACCACGCTCGGCTATGCGTCTCACCTTTTCTTCCACATTCGGGATATCGTCTTGGTGAATAAATTCCAAAACTGAGTGTCCGATCACATCATGTTCGTTGAAGCCGAATGTCCGGTAAAACGAAGGCGTGATGTAGCGTATCGTATAATCCTTTTCAAGAATGCTGATGATGTCGGGTGAATATTGCACAAGGGCGCGGAACCGCCGTTCGCTTTCCACCAGCGCCAGCTCGGCTTTTCTGCGTTCCGTGATATCGATACAACAGCCCACCAGGTAATCTTTACCGTCATCTCCTGTCACCACAGTCTTCTTGATCAGTACGTAGGACTCGGCTCCGTTCCTGATTGACGTCTCTTCGTTAAAGAACTCCTTGCGCGTCTTGAAGACCATCTTTTCTTCTTCGCGAAATTTGTCGGCCTGTACCTTCGGAAAAAAATCATGGTCATTCCTACCGATAAGGTCATTGCGCTGCTTCCCCTGCAAACGGCACAGCGCATCATTGAAAATTATCCAGCGGTGCGTCCGGTCCTTGACAAAGACAGGCATCGGAATTTCATTGAAAATTTTCTCCATCGGCAGTGCGGCCGTCGGCTTCTTGCGCACCTTCACCGTGCGATTGTCTTTGGTCTTAAGGCTTTTTGCAGGCATACCTTCAACTATTTTAGTAACATGTTAACCCGACTTCGCCACTACCCTCAGTCCCGCGCAGGCTACGTCGGGCAAAGCACACACGAACACATTAACACACGAACACATTAACACATTAACACATTAACACATTTTAACCGCAATTTGCACAAGATGCCCCGAAGGACAAAACATCCAATACATTGCGACTAATGTGTATTTTTCTACTGATAAATCACTTCTTAACCGCCACACTATCAGGCGAATAACCGTGCGACTATTACGCATCATTTTCGCACTCAATTAACTGATTTACAGTATCTTAGCTAATATTTTTCATGCGAAAATAGTAGGATTTCAGCCGGAATACGATTTATTTGTACAAGCAAACAGAAAATTGCGATGCAATGCGAATAAAACAGCACTTCGCAAGACATCATTAAAGACACCTTAATAAGCGATCATACTACTGAAAAACAACGCATGATTATGGCAATGAACAAGATCAAACGAATGGCGCCATTCGAGGAGTCGACCGACCTTATCGACAACCCCGCACAACTCAGACAAAGGGCCCGCGAGACAGGCTACCTGTTTTTTCCGGGCCTGCTGCCAGCGGACAACCTTCTTCAACTACGGAAAGAGGTACTTGAGATTTGCAAAAGACAAGGCTTTCTCGATGAATCAGCACCACTCATGGATGGCATCGCACGACCGGGCTTTGTCATTATCGAGTCGTCTGTCGATCCGGACTACACCAACTACTATAAAGACATTCAACAACTTCGTTCGTTTCATGCACTGGCTCATCATCCCAACCTGTTGAAGGCACTGAACGTGTTGTTTGATGGCGAGACCTTTGTGCATCCGCTTAAAATCCTGCGGACCATTTTTCCCGTGGCGCAGAAGCACACCACTCCGCCACATCAGGACTTCTATCATGTGCGGGGTACGGAGGATACCTGGACAAGCTGGATGCCCCTTGGCGATTGCCCGCCGCTGCTTGGCGGATTGGCCGTTGTGCCTGGTTCCCATCACTGGGGATTGCTGCCCGAGCATCCGGCCGAGGGAGCAGGCCTTACCAGTGTCGACGTACCGGAAGATGTAGCATGGGTAACGAGTCCGTTCAAGGTGGGTGACGTTCTCATGTTTCACAGTCATACCATACACCAGGGCATTGACAACAATACGCCGGGCAGCATACGGCTGTCAATGGATTGTCGGTTCCAGGCGATGAAAGACAAAAAGATCGGACCGGTATCAATTCGGAGCCCACATCTTCATTGCATCGACTGGGATGGCGTCTACAAAAACTGGCCGGCAGTCGATGCACTGAAGTATTATTGGAAGGACCTGGATCTGGACGTCGACTATTCGGCGCCTCCAACTGTGGGTACGCCTGAAAATCCGCACCCCATGAACAAATGACGAATTTCGAATGACGAATTACTCACGATTCACGACTCACGATTCACGATTCACGATTTCCGCCCACGAAACCCATTCACTATGAAAAATA
>CAYMWA010000122.1:0-11067 GCA_964393795.1 uncultured Roseivirgaceae bacterium | reverse complement strand
CCCATTCGCCCAGCGCATCTGATCGATCGTGTGACATTCCGGTTCCAGAAGCTTGGGTGACGCGACCAATATGCATGCACTGCGCGCACGACTCGTGGCGACGTTCAATCGGTTGGGGCTGAAAAGAAAAGTCATTCCGCGCGGGGCATCTTCAATCGTTGACGCGGTCATCGAGTAGATTACAATGGGGGCTTCTTTTCCCTGAAACTTATCGACCGTGCCAATGCGCATGTCAGGCATGCGCTCGATAAGTCCGGCGACCTGTGCGTTGTACGGTGCAACGATCAGGATGTCTTCCTTTGTGAGCGCGCGGGTTTTTCCCTTCGCATCACTCCACTGTCCGGTTGCGAGGATCTGATCGACGATGGTGGCAATCGCATCAATTTCTTCCGGCGACTTATTCTGATTTCCTGTGTGCGTGACAGGCAGATAAAATAAGCCGGCGCCGTCGATCGGTGTTCCGCCGTTGATGATCTGGTTTTCCAAACCCTCCAGGGATTTCAAACGCCCTTCATAAAACAGTTCGGACGTGAACGCCGCAATGTTAGGATGCATCCTCCGCGTTGTGTCAAGGAAGAGCCCCTTGCCGGGCGGCATTGTCGCATGCCCGTCAAGCAGGTACGTCAGGCCGGCAACATCACTGCCTTCCGGGTGGGCACCCCGTTGCGGCTGCTCCAATTGTTGCGGATCGCCGAGCAGGACGAGGTTCCGTGCAGCGCGGGAGGCCGCAAGGACCTGCGACAACGACATTTGTCCGGCTTCATCCACAAAAAGATAGTCCAGCGTATTTACGGCGGCATCGCTGGACCACAACCACGCCGTCCCGCCAACAAGCTTTCCTGCATTGAGCGCCGCAAGCGCCTTGCCGCCGTCTTTCTCTTCGGTGACCCAATCGGCATAGTCAGTAACTTCCGACACCTTGTGAACAAATTCCACAGTCGTCCCTTCTTCATCGGCCAACTGCCTGACCTTTTCAAACATCGTTTTGATAACGCTATGGCTGGTGGCCGTGATGCCGATTTTTCTTTTTGCTTTCAGGAGTGCCAGAATCATTCTGGCACCTGTGTAAGTCTTGCCAGAGCCGGGTGGCCCTTGAATAGGCAGTATGCTGTCGTCGAGCGCCATCGCGATGGAGGTAGCCGATGCGACGTGGTCTTCGACGAGCAGGTCAGCCATCGACTTCCCATCCTGCAGACGCGGCGGGCGCTTCATCAACAGGTCTTTCGATGCGCGGTGATTCCACGTCGGCGCAAGCCCGTTTTCATCAATCTCCAGTGCAAGTTCCATCAATGACGTCGCCAGTGGTCCTGGATCAACGCGTTCGGACACATGTACGGCCTTGGGATGGATGTCGATTGCTTTTTTGGTTTTCTTAATATCAATTGTCGACGTCTCTATGGATATCTGCTGGACAGTGCCAATGCTTTCTCCCTTGATGGCAACGACGTTATCGCCTGTATCAATACTCACTTCTTGTTCGGGAAACCGATAACGGTGTGTTGGATTTCGGTCACCTTTCTTTTTGGGTAATTCCGCAACAAACTCCAGACCGGTGATCGCTTTCCGTTCGTCAAGCAGTTCTTCATGTTCGAGTTCATGCACGCGATAGTATTCCCACCATGTACTCTTGTCTTCCCGACGGAAATAGTCGACCTGGTGGGCAAGTAACCACAATGCACGATGTTCATCAGTCCAGCTGTCACGGTCCTCCGGTAGTTTTTCTACGAGTGCCCGAAACAACGCCTGGGCGCGTGTGTCGAGGTTTTCAACCTTTTCGTTGGCCTCGCCAAACTTCAGTTCCGGCCGCGTGTAGACGCCGTCTTTGCGAAGTCCTTCCAGCCATGCATGTAGGGCCTCCGTTGCGCGGCAGTCGTCCTCGTTGTAGTCTTCCACGAGTCGCAGTGCTTCACCTGGCAGCGACTTGAAGTCATTGAGTTCGAGGGCGTACTCCACCGCGCGGCGCGCCTTTCCGGCATCGCGGAGGTCGGCGTTGCGAATGTACTTCGGAAATCCTTCAAGGTCTTTGAGCGAGTATCGCTCAACACTTGCCAACAGCGCCTCTTTGGCCACAGCGTGAAGATCGACGAACCTTTCGGCACGAAGAAGTTTGTCAACATCCATCTCGTACACCGCATGTACCCGCGCCAGGCGTTTGAGTGCCGAAGGCTCGTAGGGCGCAAAATGATAGATGTACATGTTGGGATACTTCTGCCATCGACGTGTGAGGAATTCCATAAAATGGGAGAAGGCCTTCTTCTCTTCGTTCCGATTTGTTGCCCATATCTTTTCATATCGGAGGGACCCGTTTCCGTCGTCGTACGCATAACCCAGTAGGTACTCGAGCGCGCCGTCAGGATAAAATGCGTCTCCTTCGATGTCGAAATAGACGTCGCCTTCATTCGGTACAGGCAGTCGGTGAAGGCCGCGTCCAGGTTCGGCGTCAAGCATGCGGTGCTTAAGGGTGTTTTCGAGTCGACCTTCAAGCTGTATTTTCGCTTGCTGCTGCTTTCGCAGGAAGGTATCGTAGTTTCCACGTTTAGGTTTATTAATGACCGGTGTTGTCGCGAAAGCTTCCAGCGTAGAAATGTTTTGCTTTTGCAACTCGGTGGCGTGCAGTTTCCGGATGCCCGCGACCAGCGAAAGGTGGTCGTCGACGTGACGCTTCTGGTCACACACTTTCCACCATCGGCAGATGTTGCAATGTTCGGTCGGATCGGGATAGGTTTCCAGCGGATCTCCCGACATGACGTTTTCGAAGTTCGTTTTGATGAGCCGGTAGTAGGCCTGAAATTCTGCAAATCGGTACACCTCGGTGGGGAAGTCTTTGCCGGGCTTTACAATGTACATCGCTTCCGGAGCACTTTCCTGCAGGTCGGTGAGGACGTCTGTGTAAAAGCACAATTGCAGGATGGCTGCGGCGCGTGTGTTTTGGGCAAGCTTGGTGTCCTGTACTTCGTAAGACCAATCACCGAATTTGCTGGCGCCGTTTACTTTCAACAAGATGTCGGCATAGCCCATCCATGCGCCCCCTGCCAGTTGCGCCTGGACGATCACATCGGCTCCCGACGCCATAGCCGCTACGGTGTCAGTGACGCTCTTCCCCCGGAGGTTCACAACCGTCAGACCTTTTGCCTGCAGATGCGTTACGTACGCATCTTCGTGTTCCTGTCCGCGTTTGCTTAGTGCTTCAAGCGCCGGGTCGTGATAGTGCGGCTCGTCTGCCCTTCCTTCAGCGACAGCACGCCGCAGCTGCGTAAGGTGCGCGCAACTCAGGTGATTGGAAAGGTCGGTAGGTGAAAGTTGAAAGCCGGTTGTAGTGAGTTTCATGACGCTATTCTTATCGGCACGCAATCTCTGGATAACTTCAGATCAACTCAGTACCAATACATTTGTCGAAACAACAAGTTACGAGAATATTTTGAAGGCGCACCTCACGAACTGCCGCTGCGATGGGCGCCCCGTGCGGCGTGGGATATGGGGATATGGTACGGTTTTTATGCAAATGTATGTTTCGAATATTTCGAATGCTTTGTACCACTTATATCTGTAAATCAGCTTGTTATAGTTGCGCTGATTAATATAAGAAACTTTTCATTCGTTTATTTCGAATATTTGGTAGTTTCACCCTGCAAATTGCAATAGTTATGAACTCATTGGAAGAAATCAAAAAGCCCTCAAAGAAAGACCAGCAAGTTGCGCTGGAATCTTACAATGCGTTGGACGCCGTGCTAAAACAAATCTCTTCCGAGACACCTGAGATTGAGATAGAGGAAACGGGAGAAAGAATAAAGGTACCCATTCAGGCATTGAAACTTTTGTCAAAAATTCTGCATGCGACGGCGCAAGGCAAGCCCATATCCATTGTCCCCCAAGCGATGGAGGTGACAACGCAATCAGCGGCGGATTTTCTTGGTTGTTCAAGGCCTTATCTCGTCAGACTGCTCGAAAAAGGAGAGATTCCTTTTACAAAGATCGGTCGACACAGGCGAGTGAAATTCGAAGATTTGCAGAGGTATAAAAAGGCATTGAAGGCTTCACAGAAGAAATATTTGATTGAGATGATGAAGCAGGACGAAGCCTACAACATGTATGATTCATAGTACACGTTTCACTTGCGTCCTTGATACATGTGTCATATATCCTATTGACATTAGAGACATCCTGCTGTGGTTCGCCTACTTCGATTTGTATACACCAAAATGGAGCCAAACAATCTTTGATGAACTGTCAAAGATAATGTTGGAAAAGGGAATGCCTTCGGACATAGCTAACGAACAGATTAATAGAATAAACTTCGCTTTTCCTGATGCAATGGTCAGCAACTATCAGGAGCTCATTGCAACGTTGTCTCTACCTGACAGAAAGGATTGCCATGTGCTCGCAGCGGCCATCAAGTGTAATGCAAATTTGATCGTCACAAACAATTTGAAGGACTTCAAAAATGAATATCTATCGAAGTTTGGCCTCAATGCCAAGAGTGCAGATGACTTCATTACTGATACCATCGATTTGAATACGAATCTGGCTAAGAAGGCATTTGTCACAATGGTTGCACACCGAACAAGTCCAGACGTAGATGTGTATCAGATGTTAGACATTCTTCGCAACAGAGGGTTGGTCAATGCCGCGGATTATCTCCACTCATTGATTTGAAAAATGACACAGACCACACCCGTTTAGTTATCCAGTTTTCCATCACCTGGAACGGGCAGATTCCAATGGTATCGCAGCGCCAGCATCCGAAGCGTAAAGGATACCCCCAACGCCGTCATGGCAATCCAGTCAGGCGACAGCCCTTCTATACGACCTCCCAGCACGACAATCAACGCCCCAACTAGCGCCGCCGATGCATAAATTTCTTTTTTTAATATCACGGGAATCCTGTTGAGCAGCACGTCGCGAAGTACCCCACCACCAACAGCTGTAGTGATTCCCAAAAGAACCGCGACTTCGCCATTGTGTCCAAACGTAAGTGCCTTTTGTGCACCCGTAACGGCGAACAGGGATAGTCCGGCCGCGTCGAAAAGTAACACCGGTTGGTTCATGCGCTGCACCAGGGGGTACAATCCCATTGTGATTGCGGCAGCGAGCATCGCCGTGGCCAGATAATACCAGATTGAAATCCCCGCAGGGGGAATGGCACCAATACAAATATCGCGAACGATGCCCCCGCCGCAGGCCACGACAAATGCCAGCGTGCAAATTCCGAAGACATCGAGCCGGCGCTGTTTTGCCGCCGTGGCGCCGCTTATCGCAAACGCGAAAGTTCCTGCGAGGTCGAGAAAGCTGTAAAGTGAATGCAATTTATCCATTGTATGAAGGGCAACTTTCTACTCATGGCAACAGGCTGATCCCCCCGGCCCGGATGTCTGGCGTTATTCACGCGCATGACATCCCATACATGGCACCTGCGATGACTAGACTAGAAAGGAATGTCGTCGTTGTTGTTGGTGACCGGTTCAAAGTCCGGCGGGGGAATCTCCTCGGGCCCGCTGCCTCCGGCACCCACCACCTCTATCCTCCATGCTTTTACGTCGGTATACCAGCGTGAATTGTATTCGCGGCTTTCGATGTCGAAGTCGATCCGGAGCGTATTCCCGACCGCGAGCTGACCGGGATTGATTTTGTCGCCCCAAATGGAAATACAGATTTTCTTCGGATACTGTCCATCGGTTTCAACAATGATGTCCTGTTTCTTCCATTCGCCGTTTCGACCTGTGCCGGTCTGAAGTGGGAGTATGTGAATGAGTTTAGCGGTGAGTTGCATGCTTACTTTTTTTATTCGCCAAATGGCAAGTGAATAATCGGGATTCAAAAATAGATGCATTAGGGCACACGACAAAATGAACGGCGGCATATTGTTCCCCTTGCCGCGCGACAGCCCTCTTCACTTGAGGATTCTTCAAGATGGTAAGCCTCTGTTGTCCGTTCGCGCCCATCCGGTGCGTTGTGACAAGGCGCCGGAGCAAAATCCTACCACGTTTTTGCGGGAAATGTTTTTGATTTTTCCAACGCTTTCGGTACTTTAAATCCGGATGTGCCACTGAAAAGTGGTACGAGAGAAGGGAAGAAGCAGCCAGGTGTTTAGATGGACCGCCATCAAATCAAACAACGTACCATGACCTGCAAACCCACTAATCCCCTTTCAACCTTCGGTGTTTTTGACCACCGGCACACCACACATGCACGACAGCCTTACGGGACTGGAGCGCGACCGCCTACACATACCTTTTGAGATAACCTTTCATTTTCCATTTTCTTAATGAAAGGGTAACCGTCCAGTCCGGATGGTGATATCCGTTATCGGATACCTTGCGAATTATTAAACCCACCAAAAAATTAAACACAATGAGAAGACATTTTACGCTTTTCACACTGCTGATGTTGAGCGTTTGCCTCGTGCATGCCCAGACACAGATCAGCGGTAAAGTAACCGACGATGGCGGTCAGGGCCTGCCTGGCGTGAACATCGTTATTAAAGGAACGGCTACCGGTACGGTCACCGATGCCGACGGAACTTACCAGATCAGCGCCCCTTCCGATGCAACGCTGGTCTTCAGCTTTGTAGGCTTTGGCGTTCAGGAGATTGCCGTAAGCGGAAGGAGCACGGTGAACCTGACGATGCAGCCGGAACAGAAGAGTCTTGATGAAGTAGTCGTCACGGCGATTGGTATCAAGCAACAAAAGAAGAAGCTCGGCTACTCCACGCAGGAGGTCGAGACGGAGGTGCTGAGCGAGGCGGCCACCATGAACCTCGGTAATGCGCTTTCCGGACAGGTTGCGGGGCTCACCGTAACGAACCAGACGGGTATTTTTCAGGCACCGTCCTTCCTTCTGAGAGGGAAGACCCCGCTGATTGTGCTGGATGGTGTGCCCGTTGAAACGGACTTCTTTGATGTTTCCACGGAAGACATTGAGAGCATCAACGTGCTGAAGGGCGGTGCGGCCTCTGCGTTGTACGGATCCCGCGGTAAAAATGGGGCCATTCTCATCACCCGTAAGAACGCCTCAAAAGAAGGGCTCACGGTAACGGCCTCGACGAGTAACATGGTGACTGCAGGGTTTACAGTGTTTCCTGAAACCCAGACCGACTACGGAGATGGATCGAATGGTCAGTATGAATTCTGGGATGGCGCTGACGGCGGTATCTCCGACGGCGACATGATGTGGGGACCAAAGTTTGAACCGGGGGTCAAAATCCCACAGTGGAACAGCCCTATTAGGGATAAGCAAACCGGCGAAGTCATTGAGTGGTATGGCAACGTAGCGGGTACCGTCTACGACGACAAATCGAGGTATGAGCGCGTTCCGATTCCCTGGGTACGGCATGATAATCTGAGGGACTTCCTCGGCACCGGGGTCGTTACCAAGAACGACTTGTCTATCGCCTACCAGGGAGAAAGATCGCGGTTCTACTTCTCCGGGAACTATGCCTATCAAAAAGGACAAGTTCCAAACAGTTCGTTGCATACCGGAGGATTGACATTCAACTCCTCTTTCGACCTCTCGGATAAACTGCAGCTTGACGCCACCCTCGGCTATAACAAAGTTTTCTCGCCCAACTATCCCCGTTACGGATATGGACCGAAGAACCACATGTACACCATATTGATCTGGATGGGTGACGATGTCAACGGCCAGGATTTGAAGAACCATATGTGGGTGCCCGGATTTGAGGGTTATCGGCAAGCAAACTACAACTATGCATGGTATAACAACGTTTACTTTGCCGCCTATGAACTCAACCAGATTCACAACCGGAACATCCTCGATGGCAAACTGAAGCTGAAGTATCAGATTACGCCCGATTTGTCCATCCAAGGTCGCGTGTCTGCCCGTGAGAAGGGACTGTTCGAGGACATGGAAAGCCCGAAGTCGTACATGAACTATGGTGATTCCAGAAACGGCGATTATAAAATGTGGAACACTTCGCAGCTGAACCTCGATGCCGACTTTCTTGCGTCCTATGAAAAGGATATCACCCAACAAGTGGGCCTGACCATCAACGCGGGTGCGTCGAGCTTTTACAGGAAGTATCAACAGGAGTATGCGTCGAGTGATGGTCTGATCGTGCCCAACGTATACAGCCTTGCTAACACACAAGGGCCTGTTATTGCTACCAACTATTTTCAAGAAAAGACGATACGAAGCCTCTATGGTTCCGTGAACCTCGACTTCTTTAACGGTATTTTCCTGAACGCGTCCGGCCGGAATGACTGGTCCTCTACGCTGCCTACATCCACCAACTCCTATTTCTATCCTTCGGCTTCTTTAAGTGCTGTGATTTCGGAGTTTGTGACCATGCCGCGCAGTATCGATTACTTGAAACTGTACAGCTCATGGTCGCAGGTGTCAAGTGACCTGAATCCTTACAGCATCTACTCGGCCTATGCGAAGGGTGTTACCTATGGTGCTACGCCATCGGTTTATTATCCGTCAGGGTTGGTGAACTCGCAAATCATGCCGGAAAAATCGACTTCGTTCGAATTGGGCCTTTCAACGTCCTTCGTGCAAAGGAAGCTGGCGCTTGACTTGACCTATTATCGGATACTGGATGAAAACCAGATCATTGACCTGGATGTATCCGAAGCCTCCGGCTTTGACTCTCGTAAAGTCAACGGCAATGAGTACACCACACACGGATTTGAGGTGATGCTCAATTACAGCGCGATCAAAAGGTCAACTTTTGCCTGGGATATCGGTGTAAACTGGACAAGGTACGTCAAGACGTTGACCAGCATTTATAACAACAATCCCAAGTTCGGGAATCTGAAAGTCGGTGATCGTGCTGACGCCTACTATGCGACTGTGTGGCAGAAAAGCGCTAGCGGTGAATTGATTCTGAGCGAAAGCAACGGTCTGCCTATCAGGGATCCGTACCCCGGATTGCTGGGACACATCGAACCTTCGTGGAGACTCGGTTTGCAAAACAGGTTCAAGGTCAAAGGGTTCAGCATCGCAGTAGACATCGACGGCGTGTGGGGCGGACTCATGCGTTCGCTGACGATAGAGAAAATGTGGTGGGGAGGAAAGCATCCTGAGTCTGTGCTGTACCGTGACGCGGAATATGCGGCCGGACAGCCCGTGTACGTGCCGAAAGGCGTTATCGTGACGGAGGGCGAATTGGTGCGCGACGTTAACGGAAACGTTATTTCCGACAGCCGGAGCTATACGCCTAACACCAGGGCGGTCAGCTGGCAGACATGGGCGCAGAACTATCCATACCGGGCACAGGTCACGGAAGACGAGAGTGAACTCTTTGCCAATGTGTACGACCGCTCGTATTTCAAGTTGCGCCGCGTATCCGTTTCCTATGATCTGATGAAACTTCTGTCGTCGGAAAGCCTTGATCATTTGAACGTTTCTGTCTTCGGTTACAATCTCGCGATGTGGAAGAACCTGCCGTACCTCGATCCTGACTATGGAGATGACAATAACCTCCAGGATCCTTCTTCCCGGTATGTGGGCATTTCCCTCCAGGCAATTTTTTAACCGATCCTAACCAAAAACGCGAAGAAGATGAAAAAGATATTAAGTATACTGATGATCATTGGTGCACTGACTTCCTGCCAGGACTTGCAGGAGATGAACATCAACCCGAATCAACCAACAGAAACGCACCCGCAGTTATTGCTCACCAACATTGAGTGGGACGCATTCCAGGCAAGGAAAGGCTGGTCGCCGCTTTACGCCATCAAAATGATGATTCAAACAGACGGCGAAAATTCGAGCCAGTATTTTAAATGGGACAGGGAAAGCTTTGATGAATATGGAACCCTTCGGAATGTGACCAAGATGATGGAAGAAGGTGAGCGCATCGGCGACATGACCTATGTTGCATTAGGCAAGTTTTTCCGCTCATACTACTTCTATTACCTTACACTCACTTTTGGCGATGTGCCTTACAGTGCAGCGCTGAAAGGGGAAAGCGAGTCGGACTTTAGCCCTGCCTACGATGAACAGAAAACAGTGTTTCAGGGTATCCTTCTGGAATTGAAGGAGGCGAATGACATCCTTTCGGAAAGCAACACGCTTATCGCCGGGGATATCATTTATTCAGGTAATGTACTTGCATGGCGAAAGCTGATCAATGCTTTTCGGTTGAAGGTATTGCTTACATTATCGGAGAAGTCGGACGAAATCGACCTGGGTGCTTTCGCTTCCATCTATCAAAATGAGCCGTTGATGGAGAGTGTAGCGGATAACGGACAACTCGTGTTCCTCGACCAGCAGGGCAACCGTTATCCCGACTTCAACAACAGCAGTTTTGGCTCCGGTCTCTACATGGATTCGACGTTCATCAGGCGCCTTCAGGATCGGGAAGATCCGAGATTGTTCACCTTCAGTACACAGAGCAAAGAGGGGAAAGAGGCGGGCAAACCGATTAACGATTTCAGCGCCTACAAAGGCGGGGATCCGGTAAAGCCTTATGCCGAGGTGAATGCTACCGGTCTCTCTAAGCCGAACGAGCGCTATTACAAAGATCCGACAAACGAGCCGTACGTGTTGCTGGGCTTCCCCGAACAACAGTTAATTCTTGCAGAGGCGGCGGTCCGGCAGTGGATTACCGCTGATGCCGAAGCGCTCTACAACTCCGGTGTGAAAGCATCGTTCAAGTTTTACGAAATGTATGCAGAGGACTACTCGCAGTACCTGACCGAAACTGCAGCCGATACGTATCTTTCGAAGGCGATCAACGATTTTTCGCTTGCGGCGGATGAAGACGCGCAGATACAGCTCATTATTATGCAGAAATATCTGCAGTCATTTTTCCAGTCAGGCTGGACGGCTTTCTTTGACCACCTCAGAACCGGTTATCCTTCGTTTTATCGACCGGAAGGTGTAGAAGTGCCGTATCGCTGGATCTATCCACAGTCTGAGTATAACAACAATACTGAAAATGTGAATTTGGCTATCACCAGACAGTTTGGGGAAGGAAACGACAAGATTGATGAAATGCCGTGGTGGCTGGAATAGGTTCAAAGTTCAAAGTAAAGTTTAAAGTGAGTAGAGCGATGGTCGATAGGGTCATCGCTCTACCGCTTTTGGTGTGGGTTGTAGGCGCAG
>CAYMWA010000121.1:0-11112 GCA_964393795.1 uncultured Roseivirgaceae bacterium | reverse complement strand
TCGCTCATTCGTGCAAATTGTGCATCCGTTCCTAATCTTTTTTTTCGAAATTTTATTCTGCGTTAACTCCCTCATTTCGAGTGTATTTTTGGTTTTAATGGCTAATCCCGCGATTTTCTTCCCCTCCGTTAAGAGTTTATTAATCTTTTGTTAACGTCTTCCCGATACCTTACCGACAGATTTTATTTAGCGGAAATCACGATGTTTCCGCAAAAGCAGAGCGGTCATATCTCTTCAGGAATGATCGGGATTATTGACAAAAATTAATGCTATGGATGTAAAACGTTTACTGCACCAATTGCTCACCATTGCGATTATTCCGTGTTGCGCCGGCATGCTTGTGCTCTGGCCTGCCGATCCGCTACAGGCGAGGGATCTTCCCACAAAAGGCGTTGCGGCGACACCTTCTACGTCTGGCGACGATATTAATCCCGCGCGCGCCAGACAGGCGTTTACCGTTTCGGGTACCGTCACCGCCCAAGATGAAGGGACATCGTTACCCGGGGTTAATGTTTTGGTAAAAGGGACGACAACCGGTACCGCGACGGACGCGCAGGGCAACTATACACTGGAAGTAGGCCGCGAATCCGTACTGGTGTTCAGCTTTATCGGCTATCAAACACAGGAAATCGCCGTTGGCGGCCGCACACGCGTAGATGTTGTCATGGTTCCGGATGTTAAAACGCTCGACCAGGTAGTGGTAGTCGGTTATGGAGTGCAGGAGAAGGAGAGTGTCGTGGGCGCAATCGGAACTACAAAAGGTGAAGACCTCAAGCATCAGGGTAACGTCTCCAACCTGCGCGATGCGCTGGTGGGTGCGATCCCGGGGATGTCGGTACTGACAACATCGGGATTGGCAGGCGGAGGTGACGAGCGGATCTATAAGGAAACCGAAATCCTGATCCGGGGTAAGACCACCTGGAACAATGCCGCCCCCCTTATACTGGTCGACGGTGTTGAACGCAACATGAACGATATTGACATCAATGCGGTGGAGTCCATCTCGGTATTGAAGGATGCTTCAGCCACGGCCGTCTTCGGTGTAAAAGGAGGTAATGGTGTTATCCTGATCACGACCAAACGCGGTGAAGAAGGGAAAGCGAAGTTTACCATCGAAAGTGAAATGTCGTTCGAAACGCCTAGTAAAATTGTGGAGCCCGCCGAAACGGTCGCGGGTATCATTGCCCGGAACCATGCGATCGCCCGCACCAGACGTATCCAGGGTGCGTCGGTCCTGAATGGCTATGTTTCGGACGAAGTACAAGACTACTATCGCACGGGAGCCTACCCCTATGCCTATCCGAACAATGACTGGATGGACCTTATGTTCAAGGATTTCGCACGCTCTTACCGGGTAAATGCTTCCGCGCGGGGAGGGACGGAGAAGGTGAAGTATTTTGCGATGGCCGGATATAACCACAAGGACGACTTGCTCAACGGACGGGATGTCGGACAGGGATATACACCTGCCTACAACTACGACCGTTTGAACATACGATCAAACTTTGACTTTGAGATAACCCCGACTACCGACCTGACCGCCAATTTCTACGGCATACACAGCGTACAAAGTTCGCCTCCCGGTACTTCGCTGAACGGTATTTTCGATGCCACCGGACATTTGCCAGGCAATTCCATGGTGCTGCAGTATGAGGATGGCATGTATGGTGCCTATAACGCCGACATCGCTGCAACCAATCCGATGTATGAGCTTTTGTTCAATGGTTTGCAGCGCGACTTGCGCACATCGCTGAACCTGGACATCAGATTGACACAAGATCTTAAGATGATAACGCCGGGACTTTCCTTTTCGGCAATGCTGGCGTACGATAACCGATTCGTAAACAGTGGTGTGCGGATCTCTGATAACGGGCTGGTTACGAAAACCATCAGCCCTGAATTCTATCTCCGCGGCGGATATTATGATGCTGACCAGGGCATGTATATCCTGGAGGGGGAGCCGGTATACGACATGGAGGCGGCCGGTTGGGCGGTCTACCATGATGGTTCAGTAAGTTCTACCGGGGCCGGATTCGGATGGGTGAAAGAACCGAATTCCTACACTGCAGAATCATTGTCACTTAACCAATCAAGACGCTCACTCTACAGGGAAGCACGTATCAATTACACGCGCGACTTTGACCAGCATGCCGTGACGGCGATGGCCATGTTTAACCGGATGGACACAGAGACGGGCAGCAATTGGCCTAACAAACGGGAAGACTGGGTCGGTCGCGTTACTTATAACTACGACGAACGATACTTCCTGGAAGTCAACGGCGCATATAACGGTTCTGAAAAGTTCGGCCCCCAGTACCGATTTGATTTCTTCCCTTCTTTTGCCGGCGGATGGATGTTGTCGAACGAACATTTTATTGGCGACAATCTGCCCTGGCTAGATCATTTAAAGATCAGGTATTCGTGGGGCCTGGCAGGAAACGATCGCGTTAACACCGGAAGCACATGGCCGTACTTGACGATCTATACCGAAGCAGGGGCGCCGCACGTGATTGAACAGTACAATCTGGGATATCCCGTTTCAAACTACGGTTATCCACGCTACTTCGAGAATACACCGGGGAATCCCGATCTGCGATGGGAAACCGTGCGCAAGCAGAACCTCGGACTCGACATCGGAGTGATAAACAACAAGGTGCTGCTCACCGCCGACGTTTTCAACGAGTACAGATATGATATGCTGTTGGCTGCCAACGCGCGTGGTGTGCCCGACATCGCTGGAAAGCCCGCCTCTGCTGCCAACGTGGGGGAAGCCAAATCGAGAGGTGTGGAACTGGATCTTACTTACCGGAATTCAATACTGGGAAAATTGAATTACTGGGTGAAGGCGAACTGGTTTATGGCTCGGAGCGAAGTCATTTACAAGGAGACACCGGCGCTCGTCCCGGCGCACCGCGCACCTGAAGGATTTCCGATCAACCAAACCAAGACGGGGATATCCACCGGCATCATTAACAGTTGGGACGAACTTTATACCCGCGCCGGTCCGGCTGCCGCCGATGAAGCCGCCCACTTATTGCCGGGAGATGTGGCGATGCTCGACTACGATGCCGATGGCGTTTACAGGGGCAATGAAGATCAGGTGCCATACGGATATCCCGTCAACCCACAAAACCAATACGGCATTTCATTGGGCGGGGACTACAAAGGCGTTCAACTCACTATGCAGTTTGTGGGTGCGTACAACGTTACGCGCCGAATTGGATCGAATCCCTTTTTCAACAACAACGCCTACATTCCTCAGTATATTCTGGGCGATACCTGGACCTACAACCACGTCGATCCGACCTATCCGGCGCTGGCGTTGAGCGACAAATATACGCCGCTGGGACACTACCCGTTCTTTGACGGCTCCTATTTCCGCCTTAACGCCGTGCAGCTTGGCTATACTATCCCGCCTCGGCTAACGCGTACGGTAGGCGTCGAAAAGCTGATGCTGTATGTCAACGGACGGAATTTGTTCCTGTGGACCAAAATGCCGGATGACGGCGTCGGGTCGAACTACGATGGCAAGAACTATCCTACGAAGAAGCAGATCAATGTGGGACTCAGGCTACAGTTATAATTAAAAACCATTGAAGAAATGAGTATACGGAAATTCAATATCCTTATCGCGGTTGTCCTGCTTTTGTCCGGCTGTGAAGATTATCTGGACATTCCGCCGGAGGCTGCGCTGTATGAAGAAGATGTATTTAGATCGTACGAAAACTTTCAGGGTTTTCTTGACCGATGCATGCTCTATGTGGTCGACTACAACAGGCATGGAGCACGCACGACTCAATCCTTGGGAGGAGAATGCGTCAGTATCAACGGGCAGTCGGTGATCTTCGCGAACCTGGGGCAGTATAGCCAGGCGAGCAATGGTTTGATGGCCCGGTTCTCCATCTACGTTCCCGTCCACGATGGAAGTCCGGGTGAACAGACCACCACAGGTCTCTACACCCATATGTGGGAAGCGTTGCGTGTGGCCAACATGTCACTGGAAAAACTGGAAACCGGTGTGTTGACGCAGGCGACGGAGCAGGAACGTGATTGGCTGAAGGGCCAGGCACTCTTCTTCAGGGCATTTTTTCACTACGAATATGTGCGCTCATTCGGTACCATCCCCTACATCGACCTGGTTATCCCGTCGGATCAACAACAGGCGTACATGAAGCGCCATTGGACCCTTGAAAAAAACGGAAAGACGTATCGGGATGTTCAGGCCGTATTTGAGCGAATCGTAGAGGATATGGAGGCCGCGGCGGAATTGCTTCCGGCAGTCTGGCCCTCACCTAACATCAACTACGGTCGGCCAACGAAGCTAGCCGCGTTGGGTTATGTTGCGAAAGCATTGCAATATTCCGCCAGTCCGCTCTTCAACGAGCAGGCTACTGGCAACGCAAGCTATGATGCGGATTTGCTGGAACGATGCATTCAGGCGTCGCAGGCAACGATTGATGCGGCCAAGAGTGTGATCGGCCAACAGCCAGCCGGAGTACCTGTCGTCAACGCCGATGGCCTGACTCCCTGGGCCGATATTCGGCAAATGTTCTGTACGTTCAGCGGGCGAGTGCAGCCGGGCACCGGGGAGGTGCTTTTTAAGCGACCAACGAATGTTTACGGCGCGATGTCGATTCGTCAGACCGCTGCCCGGGTTTACGGTGTGAGACCGCTGACGGGCCAGCATGGTGCCCAGGCCACGCAACAGTATGTTGACAAGTTCGAGATGTCTGATGGCACGCGCTACAAACCCGAATACGATCAAATGCCGGACAAGCGATGGGAGAATCGCGATCCACGTTTTGATTTGTCGTTCTACGTCCATGGTGCTCAGGTCGGAAGTATGCGATTGAATCTGTGCAATCAAATTCGCGCAAGACAAATCAATTGCTATGTGATCCGGAAGTATTTGCCCGACGGCGCCAACAGAACAACGGTTGGTACGACGGCATATGCCACTCCGCTGTTGCGGCTCGCTGACATTTACCTGACCTATGCGGAAGCGGCTTTCGAGTTGACTGGAAACTACAACACGGTTCCACCAGGCGGTAAGATGACAGCTGAAGAAGCTGTTAACGTGGTGCGTTCACGAGCTGGACAGCCGGATGTTGCCGCAACACTGCCGTCGTACAGCACGGTGATACCGCAAAGCGAAGAACTAGAATCTGATCCGCCGTTTCGTCTGCTGTACAGGAATGAACGCGCTGTTGAATTGGCTTTCGAAGGTCACTATTGGTTCGACCTTCGCCGCTGGAAGCGTGCCCACTTGAAAGATGGTACGCCGTTGCAGGTGCTTGCCTTCGATCTCGAGAACGGAAGCACAAACATAAACGTACCGATCGACAATGCAACGGTCCAGCGCGTAAGTGCGGAAGCCAACGGTACCTACACGTTTAAGGAGCCCCATTATTGGATGCCCTTTAGAAATGATATGATCCAATTCACCCATGACTGGGAACAAAACCCCGGATGGTAATCGGCTAACCCCTTGATGCTTATGAAGACAAATAGGACCACCTTAATCATTGTGCTGCTCATCCTGTGCGCATTGATACCTCCGCATGCATTTTCACAGGTCGGGGAGGTAACCTCCGCGAATACACCTACGGAAGCATCGGAGGCTCTCAATCCGATCGACCTCGTGTTCGATGAACGGTCACCAGACAGAATTACGGGATCCGTCGAGAACATTGACGTAGAAGCCGAATTGAAGCGAGATTCAAGATCCGGCGTAGGAAGTGCTATTAATGGAAAAGTTCCCGGCGTTTTTGACGCCTTTAATATATGGGGAACAGGCCCTGCCGTCATCGTTGTCGATGGGGTACGCCAGGACGACTTGTTCTATCAGAATCTCAACCTTCGGGAAGTCGAATCAATAGTCGTTCTAAAGGACGCTGCTTCGAAGGCACTGTACGGCGCACAGGGAGATCAGGGAGTCGTGCTGATCAACACCAAAAGGGGGAAGGCAGGCGCGCAGAAGCTTCGCCTCACTGGCGAGTATTCTGTTTCTACACCACGCGCACTTCCAGAATATCTGAATGCAGCGGACTACATGACCCGATACAATGAAGCACAGCTGAACGACGGTGTAGATCCATTATCGGTACGGTACAATTCGCGGTTGATTGATTCTACGCGAAACAGTACAAACCGCATAGCCTATCCTGACAATGACTTCTATACGAGTGAGTATCTTCGCAGCTTTACCAGGAATATCGATGTATTTGCCGACCTGCAGGGCGGTGGTGAGAATGCCCGCTACTATGTAAATGCCACATGGCAGCGAAATGACGGATGGCTGAGCACCGACATTCCGGACCAAACTGATCGGTTCGGGTTCCGATCGAATCTCGACTTTAAGATCAATCGCTATTTGAGCATGGCTGTTGATGCGGTAGCGCGCGTGCATTTTAACGAACGGCCGAACGTTGGTAACTACTGGAATGCGTTTGGAACAATCCTTCCTAATCAATATCCCGTGCTATGGGACCCCTCCGTTATCGTGAGTGAAGAAGACCGTCAGATGGTTCTCACGGAAGCCAATTTGATAGACGGAAAAGTTTTGGGTGGTAGTTCTACCTATGCGAACAACCAGATTTATGGAGACTTGATCCAGAACGGACGTACGCGATATCAACAAAGACATGTTCAGTTCGGGGGCAGACTTAATGCTGATCTCAGTTTCATCACGGAGGGGCTAACCGCCAGCGGCTACGGCGGGATGAATTTCTACAACTCCATCTTTACGCAGCAAAACTACGAGTATGCGATATACGAACCGGTACTCAATCCATTGACGGGGGCTGTGGAATCGGTGGTGGTGCATGGAGTGGATGTCCCTTCCAACAGGTACGTTGCGAATCCCGGACAATCTGATTCTTTCCGGCAGGTGTCATTCAACGGCAACATCGGCTACGACCGGACCTTTGGTCAGCACGATATATCGGCCGCAGCAGTGATTTATGGTGACCAGATTGCCTATAACGGGCAGCTGCAGAAAAACACCCTGTTTCATACGGGTTTGCTGGCCAACTATATGTTTAGGAAGCGGTATGTCGTGGAAGCGTCAGCCATGGCCATTGGCTCGCGGAAGTTGCCCGAAGGTGAACGCATGGAGTGGGCGCCCTCCGCGGGTATTGGATGGATCCTCTCCGAAGAAGACTTTATGGATAACGTGCAAACGATCGACTACCTGAAAGTGCGGGCTTCTTATGGAATATCGAAGAACGACAACTGGAGTGTCGGCGCGGCGGACGATTATTTCCTCTATTCGAATATGTTTCGCCGGGGTCCTGGTTTCGCCTATTACAACGGCACCCATAACAACGGTTCGACGCTTTATGCTTCGGTCAGCAACAGTATTCACTTGCAAAAGCGCGAAGATATTCTCGTAGGCCTGGATGCTGAAATGTTAGATCGCTCGGTAAAGTTGACGGGCAGTGTGTTTCGCAGTACATCATTGGGTAACATTACGGCGATGGCCAGCACCTATCCGTCCTTGCTCGGCGTTCAGCAATTCGTCTACAGCAATTACAACAGCGACAAAACAGAAGGTGTCGAACTCGGGCTAAGCTATACGTTTAAGACGGCTAACAAATTCTCGGCAACGATAGGAGGCAACTTGCTGCACATTGCTCCACTGATTACCAGGAGGGATGAGCCTGAATATGAAGGTGCCGACCGCGCCTTGCGAAGGGAGGGTACGCCGACGGATGCGATGCGCGGACTGATCGCCGATGGTTTGTACAGTGAAGCTGATTTTGAAAACGGTGAACTGGTTACAGGCCTTCCGGTGCCTACTTTTGGTGCCGTTCAACCAGGAGATATTAAGTATCTCGACCAGAACAACGACGGTATTATCGATCAGAACGATCAGCGCACCATCGGTCACGGCGTGCGTACCCAGTACAGCGCCTACATCGATGTGCGTTACAAGAACTTCGGTCTCTATATCCTCGGAATCGGAAGACTCGGCGGTTCCGCCTATCGGTCGGGAAGCTACTTCCGCGTCTTCGGCGATGTGAAGTACTCCGAGTATGCTACACAGGCTTACGGTCCGGACAACAAGGATATCAATGCCATTCATCCGCGACTGTCAGCCAACAGCGGAGGTCACAACGACCGAAATTCAAGTTTCTGGACATATGAAAACGATCGCTTTACCTTGCCTGTCGTGCAGCTTACGTATCAACTCGGCGGTACGGACGAGTCTTCGCGCCTGAAACCATCACAGGTATATGTCAGGGGAAGCAACATCCTGGTATTGGGCAAGAACAAAAAGTTTTTTGAGGTGCATCCCGCAGGGGCGCCGGGTACCAGGAGCATCGTCGTTGGACTCATTACTTCTTTTTAGAACAAGCGGATAGTAAACAACAGGATACTGATGAAAAATATATCTTATAAACGCACGCTCGTGATGATCGCGGTGATCGCAATTCCGGGTTTGCTGGGAAGCTGCGATTTCCTGGAACCGGAACCGACCAACGTCAGAAGCCTTGAAGATGTCAAGGAGGTCGTCACTCACGCGGAAGGAATTCTCCTTACCGCTTATAATAACCTTCCGGTTGCCCACAACAATTTTTCACTCGCCTACGGCAGTGATGACGCGGTGACCAACAACCAGGCGCACGTTGTCAAACGTGTCGTTTCCGGAGGCTGGACTTCCAACGTGAATCCCTATGGGACGTGGGACCAATCGTACGAGAGCATTAGGTACCTCAATCTTTTTATTGAAGAAATGGCGAATGTGGAGTGGTGGTGGAAAGATCAACAGATCGATTCACTATATGCACGAAGGTTGTTGGGCGAAGCACACGGTATTCGGGCCTGGTATTATTTTCACCTCCTGCAAGCCCATGCCGGTCTTGGTGAAAATGGTCAGATGCTGGGTGTCCCTATCGTCGATCACGTGTTGGATGTCGATGATCCGGGTGACTATCAATTACCGCGTGCTACATTCAATCAGCTAGTGAGCTTCATTATTGCTGATTGCGACATGGCAATCCAGTACCTGCCCGCACGCTATGAAACAACGGGCGAGTATACTTACGACGAAGCGATGGGCGAGCAGTATACCAACCGGATCAATGGTTTGGCAGCGCGTCTGTTGAAAACGAAAACACTATTGTACGCGGCCAGCCCCGCCTATGCCGATGGCACCTACACCTATCAGCAGGCTGCCGAAGAAGCCGCTGCCATCATGGATCTCAACAACGGCCTGGCTCATGTCAATGCCGCCAACCACGGACACCTCAGGTTCTACAACAACCAGAATGTGGCAATTGCCAATTCTCATCCGGAGGTGTTCTGGTATTCTACGCGCAGGACAGGTAATAACTGGGAAGCGGCGAACTACCCGCCGTCACTGTATGGCTCGGGCCAGACAAATCCCACACAGGATCTGGTCAATGCGTTTCCGATGTTGGATGGCTCTCCCGTCACCGAAGCAAAACTCAACTCTTCTGACCCCTATAGCAATCGCGACCCCCGCCTTGCTATGTATATCCTGTATGATGGTGCGACCATCAACCGCTCGGGGAACACGATCACGATCAATACCCGTGAGGGAAGTCAGGATGCCGTGGGCAGCGCGGATCCGAATGCTACGGTCACCGGGTATTATCTGCGCAAATTCATGAACGTGTCCGATGTTGACCTGACGCCTGTAGTGAATTCTCAGGGTACCCGTTACTATACTTATGCCCGCTATACCGATGCCCTATTGATGTTTGCTGAAGCTGCCAATGAGGCGGTCGGACCCGATGGTGTGGTGGGCGGATACACCGCACGCGAAGTGATCAATGCGCTGCGAGATCGGGCGGGTATCACTTCAACTGCGTATGTCGACGGACTCGGTCAACAAGAACTGGCAGCCGTTATCCGAAATGAGCGCCGTCTGGAAATGTGTTTTGAAAACGAACGTTTCTGGGACCTGCGGCGCTGGAAGATGACGACGACGATGCAAGAACCGGTTGACGGGGTACAGATTTCTGCCGATGGGACCGAATTCACCTATGTCAAAGTGGAAGAACGAAACTATGACGACTACCAGATCTATGGTCCGGTACCTTTTGCTGAAACGCTGAAATATGACATCGTCCAAAATCAAGGATGGTAATACATAAAGTGACGATTGAAGACCTTGTGTCTTGTTGAATTGAAAAATGATAACAATGAGAAAACTACTATTCATGTTTGCTGCGCTGGGCGTGCTGTCTGGATGTACGAACGAGGATATCACGTTCGATGACTACGGTTATCAAAGCGTCTATTTCCCTTATCAGGCACCTGTACGTACATTGGTTCTGGGCGACGAAGCCCTTGGAGACAATACCATTGACCGCGAGCGAAGCTTCAGTATCGGGGTCACCATGGGCGGCGCCTACTACAATAAAAAAGACCGCGCCGTTGAGGTTGCCTACGCACCGGAGCTGATGACGAATGTGACGAACGGAGGTGGCGACCCGATGGCCTTGCTTCCGCCGTCTTATTACGAGGCGGATTTCGGGACAATCACGATCCCCGAGGGTTCTTTTGCGGGAACGATGCGCGTCGATCTGACGGATGCTTTCTTCGCGGATCCGCTGTCAACGACGACACACTATGTTATTCCGGTTCGTATCACCGCTGCACAGGATTCGGTGCTTAGCGGGGTGCCGAGTAGTTTTGCGGAAGATCCGGATCCTCGCGTCGGTGATGACTGGGCTATCGCACCGAAAGACTACACCCTTTTTGCCATAAAGTATATCAATGAAATGCACGGCATGTACCTGTTGCGCGGAAAGAGAACCAATACGGTTACGGAAGAGAGTACAACTTATTCCGGCAGGTTTCTCACCGACAACAATATGACGAAGCTGTCCACGGTGTCGCTGACTGAAAATGTGATGAACATCGTAGGAGGAACCAATTCAGGAGGCGCATATCGAATGCTGCTCACATTTGACCACGACAGTCAGGAGGTGAATGTTTCTCAGCTCGATGGGACCACAGTTGTGTCGAACGGCGGGGGCGTATATTTCACCAAAGACGACCCGGAGGCCGAAAGCTACAATGACGCCAGCCACAGAACTATTTACCTCGATTATACCTATGAGGATGGTGGTGTTACTT
>CAYMWA010000120.1:0-11131 GCA_964393795.1 uncultured Roseivirgaceae bacterium | reverse complement strand
CCTTGTCAAAGCCCAGCTTTTTGTTCAACATAAATTGCATCTGGCGATAAATCACTAGCGTCCCAACAACCAAAACAATGGATGTCGTAAATTGAAAGACAACCAGCGCCGCGCGTGTCACCGGATTTCGGCTGCCCCGGCTAATGTTCCCCTTTAGCACGCTAATGGGTTTAAACGCGGAAAGGTATAGCGAAGGATAGACGCCGGCGAGTATCGCCAGCAGTATAAGAAGTGCAAGCACTGGTGGCAGGAATTGCCACTCGGTCCAGGGGAATTCAATTGACCTTCCGGTCATGCTGTTGAAAGCCGGGAGAAGCAATGCCGCGAAGGCAACGCCCGCTACGAACGAAAGCATAACGAACAGCACCGACTCCGTCATAAACTGGCTCACCAATTGGCTACGCCATGAGCCCATGACTTTGCGCAACCCTACTTCCTTTGCCCGGTTCGCCGAACGCGCAGTTGAAAGATTGATGAAGTTGATGCAGGCAATGATAAGAATGACAACTGCAATGGCACCGAACATCCAAACTAACTTCCGATCGCCATGCGCAAGATTGTCGCGTACATCATTGTCGAGATAGATATCGGTAAGCGGTTGTAGCGCCAACGCACCTCGCGACAGGCGTTCACGCACCTGCGATTCGGTCATGTTGCTATGGGCGAGCAAATGCGGAACCAGATATTTTTCAACCACTCGCTTTGTGGCCTTGTCAGCAAGCGCTGCCGGGTCAACACCCCGTTGTACGCGGATGTAGGTTGGATAGTTTGACGCTCCCCACCACGTTTGCTCGCCAGGCCAGAACTCACGCCCGGTCATCGTCACAAGAAAATCGAACTTAATATGGGAGGTTGAGGGAAAGTCTCCGATAACGCCGCCGATCTTGTAAGGGTCATGCTCGTTGTTCACGATAAGCAGCTTGCCTGTTGGATCTTCACCGGGAAAGTATTTGTCGGCCTTGCGCTTGGTAAGCACGATTGATCCCGGTGTTGCCAGTGCCTGCTCCCGGCTGCCATACACCATGGGCACCTGCAGAATTTTCAGCAGCGACGCATCCATGAATACCAAACCTTCTTCAAGCGTGTTGGCAGGATCGTCCGGACGACGGATCAGTGCTTCTCCGGCACCAAACAGCAAAGCGTCATTGTATCGCCCTACAGCGAGCACTTCCGGAAGTTCCATGAGCGCCTCCGCGAACGGTGGAGGAAAATAGACACTCTTATCCGTCACACCATCATCCTGGAATACACCCACAACACGGTATATGTCGGACGGATACTGTTCATCATAGCTGACTTCGTGGCGGAGGTAAAGTGCGATCAGGCAACAGGCCACGATGCCGAGCGCAAGTCCACCAACCTTGATGAACGAATATGTTTTTTGACGCAGGACATTACGCCAGCTAATTTTGAGGTAGTTGCTGTACATATAGAGAGAAGGGTAAGGTTGAAATGATTTAATAAACGCAGGACGAAACAACCGAATCACGCTTACGATAAAACTAAGTCTCGCGCGGTGCGGCGCATCGCTATACCGGTTTCGATAAACTTCGATGAGGTCGCCTTCCACTTCCTCAAGGTAATCCTCTCGGCAAAACCAGCGCAGAAACTGGTGCGCATATCGGGGTGGCATCGGTTTCATTTGCTAAAGGTCATTTTTGGAACACGACTATAAAGCGACGTTCTGAGGGCGTACTGATAGTCGAGCATTCGTTTGCCGAGGGCGGTGATGACATAGTACTTCTTGCGGCGTCCGCCTCGTTCTTCGGTGATACCGCCGAAGCGCGACTTCACATATCCCTTGTTTTCCATTCGCTTCAACGAAACGTGGATGGCGCTGATGTTGATAGTCTTGCCGAGTTGTCGTTCCAGGTCTTCCTGGATGGAAACGCCATAAGCAGCATCGTGTTGGGCCGCTACCGTCAACAACACAAGCTCTTCAAATTCTCCTAGCGAATGATTTTTCAGGTCGTTCATTACCCGAATATACGAAGACTGTCTGTATTTGTTTTATATTTGTTAAGGAAATAAGCCGCTACCCGCACGCCCTCACTATGGCCGGCCAAGGCGCGGATACGGCTAACGGGATCGACAAGGCATCGGCCAATTAGGCTGACTGAATTTCACTGAATCCAGTGACCCGCCTCATTGCACATTTTTGCAACTTGCATCTCACGCCTTTCGACATGAGAAAAATATTTGCCACTTTCACCATACCTTTTGTTCTGATCGCTTTCAACGCCATCGCGCAGCAACGCGACCCCATTACCTTGCGTATCCTCACTTACAATATCTATCACGGCGAGGCGACTGACGGCAGTATAGATATGGATCTCTTCGCTTCCATCATCAACGAGGTAAAGCCTGACCTGGTGGCCTTGCAAGAGGTCGACAAGAATGCCAAGCGCACAGGCGTGATTGATATTACGAAAGAACTCAGTGAGCGTACAGGGCTGAAAGGTCACTTTGTCAAGCACCGGGATTTTCAGGGCGGCGAGTACGGCAATGCAATTCTCTCGCGCTTTCCCGTGAAGGATATCCACGTGATCCACGGATACAAATCGACGCCTAACGGGATCACCATTCCAAATGCAAGAATCAAGCTCCCAAAGGGTAGGGAAATTATTTTCAACTGCACGCATCTATCGACGAAGCTTGAAGATCGCCAGGCACAGGCGAAGCAGTTGCTCGATTACTATCACGCCCTTGAGGGAAAACCCATGATCATTACAGGCGATCTCAACGCAGAACCGCATCATGCGGAAATAAAAATGCTTCTCAAAGAATTTGCGGAGTCTGACACGACTTTCGAAAATACGTTCTCGACGCGCACCGGGCTGGTAAAGAAAATCGACTATATTCTCCATCCGCGCAACGATCAATGGGAAGTACTCGAAACGAAGGTACTCTGTCGCGGCGACGCGTCGGATCATTGCGCGTTCTTTGCCGTGTTGCGGTATAGGCCCGCGCAGCGGTAGCAGCTTCATCTAAAGTAAACACTTTTCTCTGATGAGATCAAACGCCGGTCTGCGGTGACAAAAGATATTGAGACCGCAACTGCTTTTATAGAAAATGAATTTGCTGATATTGGACTGCAACCGTTGGATGGCCTCCAGGGATATTGGCAGGAATTTAAAAGTGCGTTTGTGCGGCCGCTTCGGGTGCTGTATATTTATCGTATAAACCTTAATATTTATCGCACAAACCTTAACCCATTATTATGAACTGGCTGAAAAATACCAAGACCTTTACGATGGTTATGCTTTTATGCAGCACGCTGTTGGCTGCAGGGCTCACTTCCTGCAAGAAGAGCGAGGCCACTGGTGAGGAAGCAACTTCGGAACATCCCGCAATGGATAGTACGGAACATGCGGAACATCCCCAAGGTGATTCGGAGCATCCGCAAGGAGAATCGGAGCATCCGAATAACGATACGACAGGGAATTAAATTTCGGTGTCAGGCTGCCAATGTCGACGGTGTCGTTGCTGTCTGCCGGTTTCAGTTCAAGGTACAAGATCGTGTTCCGGTTTCCTGCGTACAGGCGCAGTGATAGAAAATACAGCCATGCAAAGGAGGATGTCGAACTATTTCGTAGCCTGGGATCGGAACAGTAAACACTGAATCTCGTCAATTTTGTGTTAATCCTGACGGCTGCACAAAACGGGGCTGCCAATGCCGCCACGGTATGATTTTTAGGCTGACCATAAGCGGCTAATATTCGCTTATGCAAAACCAAAAGCTGTTCAAGATTGTCGCCATTCTGCTGATCATCTGCCTGACAGGTATAATCCTGAGATATGGCAGGCCGTTCCTGGTACCGCTTGCATTTGCATCGCTGCTGGCGATGGTATTGGTGCCCATCACCGAATGGCTCCAGCGAAAAGGTGTCGGGCGGGCCATCTCTACACTGCTCTCTGTCCTGGTGCTGGTCGGCTTCATCGCAGGCATTCTGAGTTTTGTGGGCATGCAAGCTTCCGAGATCGCCAAGAATGCCAACAAGATCGAACAGCGTGCGAAAGAAAAATACGCCCAGGCGCAGGAGTTCGTCAACGAAAAGCTGGGTATCTCAAAGGAAAAGCAGGAGGATTTCATAGAAGAGCAGCAAAAAAAGTCCGGCGGGCAAATGACCGGAATCGCAGCTGCCGTAGCGGCTGGCATCGGGGGCTTCCTCACTACAACAATCATCGTGCTGGTCTACATCTTCCTGCTCATCTACTTCCGGCAACACCTGAAACGATTCATCCTTCGCATCGTTCCTTCAAAGGAAGAGAACAAGACGGCAGAAGTTCTTGAAAAGTCTCAAATGGTCGCACGCAAATACCTTACAGGCCTGTCGATGATGATCGTCGGCTTGTGGATCATGTACGGTATCGGGTTCACCATTGCCGGCGTTGAGAACGCGGTCTTTTTTGCGATCCTCTGTGGTCTGCTGGAGATCGTACCTTTCGTAGGCAACCTGGTGGGCACCGCCACAACCGTCCTGATGGCGTTGGCACAGGGAGGCGGCACTGGTGTTGTCGTGGGTGTATTGATTACTTATGGCACTGTTCAGTTCATTCAGAGCTATATCCTTGAACCCCTCATCGTAGGCAATGAAGTCAACATCAATCCTCTTTTCACCATCCTTGCGCTCGTGGCTGGCGAATTCGTGTGGGGCATCCCCGGAATGATCCTCGCCATCCCCGCCATGGGCGTAACCAAGATCGTCTGCGACCATGTGGAGGTATTGAAGCCTTACGGGCGACTAATTGGCGAAGAGAAGAGAGATGCCAGCGGCCTCAGGAAAATGCTGGCGGCGCTGGGAAGCAAGATTATTGACAAATTCAAGGGCAAACACAAGTAGCCGCATATAGCCCGGCAATTGTCGCGTTCACACCTGTAAGAGCTGCGGCGCAAGCGCTATGTTTGTAATGCAAACGCAACTTAATCTGTTCATCAAATTCATTACAACATGGAGACGAAAGAAAGAACGCGCATTACAGTGGAAGCGATTGTTAACGCCCCTGTACAGAAAGTGTGGGAAGCCTGGACGGCGCCGGAGCATATCACGCAATGGTGTGCCGCTTCAGACGACTGGCACGCACCACACGCCGAAAACGATGTACGCGTCAATGGTAAATTTAGAACCGTGATGGCCGCAAAAGACGGCAGCGTCAGCTTTGATTTCGAAGGGACCTACTCCAAAGTGGAGCCACAAAAAATCATCGCCTACAGAATTGTAGACGGCCGTCAGGTCGAAGTTCACTTCACGCGGCAAGGCGATGCCACCCGGGTCGTAGAGACGTTCGAGGCTGAAGACATCAATCCGATAGACGTACAGCGCGGCGGCTGGCAGGCCATCCTCGATTCCTTCAAGGCACACGTGGAGAAAAACTGAGGCCTACAACGCACTAGTAGAAAGGTGGCGGAGGGATCAGGTCTTTCGATGCCTGGTGCCAGTACGGGTAAATCATTTGTGTCTGGCTAACCTCGTCGAGCTTTTTAATCTGTGCGACGGAAAGGCTCCAACCAACGGCACCCAGATTCTCTTTCAATTGTTCTTCCGTGCGGGCGCCTATGACCAGGCTTGACACGCTTGGCCTTTGCAGAAGCCAGTTGAGTGCTACCTGTGCTACCGACTTGCCCGTTTCCCGGGATATTTCATCGAGGACATCGATCACCCCGTATAGCAATTCATTGGATATCACCGAAGCTGGAACGGGGCTGCCGCCCTGGGCAACCCGTCCTTCTTTCGGAAGCGGTTTGTCGCGGCGGTATTTCCCCGTGAGCAGGCCCGACGCCAGCGGACTCCACACAAGAGCACCCACCTTCTGATCAATAGCAAGCGGCATCAGTTCCCATTCGTACTCGCGGCTTGCCAGAGAATAATAGACTTGGTGGGCCACATAGCGGTTCCAGCCGTAGCGATCTGAAATGGCAAGTGATTTCATCAGATGCCAACCCGAAAAATTAGAGCAAGCGATGTACCGCACCTTTCCACTATGTACCAGATCGTCGAGCGTGCGCAGCGTTTCTTCCACCGGAGTGTTACCATCGAAACCATGCATGTGATAAATGTCGATGTAGTCCGTGCCCATCCTTCTCAGGCTGTCTTCGCAGGCGCGGATAATATGATACCGCGATGATCCGGCTTCGTTCGGTCCGCTTCCCATCGGAAACGTACCCTTCGTTGAAATCAACACCTCGGCACGCCTGTTTTTGACCGCCTTCCCAAGAATCTCTTCCGCCATTCCGAGAGAATAGGTATCTGCACAGTCGAACAGGTTCACGCCAGCATCCAGACAAAGGCCTACCATTCGGTCGGCTTCCTCACCACGCGTGGAGCCCCAAGCCTTGAAAAAGTCAGTACCGCCCCCGAAGGTTCCTGTGCCAAATGTGATCACGGGTATCTTTAAGCCCGAGCCACCGAGAAATCTGTATTCCATAGGACATCTATTAAAAAGATTCGGCCTTTTCACCGCAGAGGCGGGAAAACGCAGAGTTCGCAGAGTATTTTGCTTGGCACTTCACTGCAAAGACGCGTGGATGCCAAGGTTGCTAAGTTCTTTTTTTTTAACAAATCGCATGTCTTTGCTTCAGTTGTCTAAGGCACAGAAAGCTGCTCGTACAAAGAAAAAAACCTTTGCGCCCTTCACGGTGAAAAGGCCAAATCTATATCCCAAGCCGCCTATGCCAGCCCATCAACTGCCGGTAAACGTCTTCAAGGGTACGCTTTTGTTCATCGCTCAGCGACGTCTTTTTCCTGCGGCTGTTGACTTCCATCGGCACGCCACGCATGTTCAGAAAATGTTTTGCACTGAGTGAGTAGCCTTGGGAAATGATCCTGTCCATGCGTGTCAATTCCGACTGCAGCCACAGCAGCGCTTCCTGCTTTTCCGGGTCGTCGATGTAGCGGCACATCCACGCAAAGATTTCAGGATAAAAGTTTCCGGCTATACATGACATGCCCTTGGCACCCATCTGCATCGAATGTAACGCATTGGGTGTATGCGCGTCGTAGAACTCGAGCTTGCTTCCTTGCGCGATGTCCAGCTTGACGCGGATTTGCTTTAGATCAAGACATGTGTCTTTGTGATATATCAGGCGATTGGTGGCAAGCAGGTACTTCAATACTTCGGGTGAAAGGATGCGCTTGTATGGCGAGGGACATTCATATGTTCCCAGCGGAATATTTTCAGTAAGGGAAAGATATCGGTCAAGATTTTCGATGAGTACGCTGTCGGGTTCGTCCTTGCCGGCAAAGTGACTCGTGATCAGGATGACGGCGTTCACACCTGTGTCATACATGCGTTTTGTATACGCCGCCCGTGCTTCAATGTCGGCGCCGAATGATCCGGTTGCCACTACTGGCAGTTTGCCGTCGACGCGCTTCACCACATGGCTAACCAACGCAATCCTTTCTTCGTCGTCAAGGTCGTACATTTCACTGCTCAGGCAGTTGGCAAAGAAGCCCTTGGCACCAGCTTCGCGGTAGAAGTCAATCAGGCGTGACAGCGCATCAAAGTCGATGGAAAGATCAGCCTTGTAGGGGGTGAGCATTACCGGCACGAACTTGTGTTCCATGCGCAGCAACGCATCAGGATGTCTTTTTTTTGTGACGCCGGCAACGGCGGACCATGCGCCGCCGATATGCTGCGCCGCCGCGAGCGACACGGCGCCGGTAACAACCTTGCCAATAAAATTTCTTCTTGAAGGGTCGGGGTATTGTTTCATGCAACTAAAATAAAAAGATGAGCGGTTCGATGCACCAGTCGAGCCGCTCAATTTATATGGCAGCATGAAATTATTCGCAAATTGAGGATGACGCAATAGCCGAAAGAGGGTCAGGCACGTGAAAGTGCAGGCCGGGCTTCGATAATGTGTTTTGCGATGGTATCGGCAAAGGCCTGCGTACTGGCCGCGCCACCAAGGTCGCGGGTGCGATGCGCCTTATTGCGCAACGTAGTCTCTATTGCCGCGTCGAGTTGGTCGGCGAGATCGCTTTCACCGATGTGGTGCAATAGCATCCCCGCTGATTTGAGGATAGCCGTAGGGTTGGCAAGCCCCTTGCCGGCGATATCAGGCGCTGATCCATGCACGGCCTCAAAGATCGCCATGTCGTCGCCGATGTTCGCCCCTGCTGCGACGCCGAGTCCGCCTACAAGACCTGCGGACAAGTCAGAAAGGATGTCGCCGAAAAGATTAGTGGTGGCGATCACATCATAGCGTTCCGGGCGGGTGACAAGTTGCATGCACATGTTGTCGATGATCAGGTCATCCATCGCAATGTCCGGGTATTCGGGTTTGATGGCTTTGCCCGCGTTTAGAAGCGCAGCGCCCGCTTGCTTGAGGATATTCGCCTTATGTACCAGCGTGACACGTTTGCGATTGTTGCGCTTCGCATATTCAAAGGCGGCGCGCACAATTCGTTCGCACCCCATCGTAGTTACGCGCGCAATGGAGTCGACGATGCCCAGCCGCTCGTCAACGTATTCCAACCCTGAATACAGGCCTTCAGTATTTTCCCGGATGACAACCAGGTCGATATTGACGTCGCTGAAACGCGTAGCAATGGCATCGCTGGTTTTGGAAGGACGCACATTGGCATACAAGTCAAAATGCTGCCGCAATTGTATGTTCACGCTACGGAACCCTTCACCAACAGGCGTTGTGATCGGGCCCTTCAAAGCAACACGGTTTCTTTCCAGTGACGACAGCAACGACTGCGGCAATAGCGATCCCTGCTCTTCCCACGCCGCGAGGCCCGCATTCTCCTCCTCCCACTCCACAGGGGCCTCAAGCGCGTGGAAAACAGTCTTTACTGCCGCAATAATTTCTGGTCCGATACCGTCGCCGGGAATAAGCGTTACTTTTTTCTTCATCATGCCCGGTTGGTTGCGGTCATCGTTTTCACTACACGCGGTCCGCGCGACAATACCGCTTCCACGGCATCACGGTCGGGACCGTGCTTCTTGATTACCGCCTTTATCTCTTTATCAGAAAACCAGGGAAACTGGTGCTGTACATAACGCACGTCGATCGGATCATTGATGTCAATCCGGCTTCGATCGCGCTGTCCGCGAAAAATGTCGTTTGTTCTCATAACCCTCAATTTTAGATTGTCCCAAAAAAATGATACCGCAGGACCGGTCAGCACGAACCCGCGCCGACAAGGCGCCGCCCTACCGCTGATTGTCCACCGTCGCCCTTCAGGCTGCGACGATGCCTTTTTTTCACAAGATTGTTGATTTCCCGGTCCTGTATAGAGAACAGCCCTCACCGATATTAAGTTCGAACGTTTGCGGAAGTGGAAAACAGGTGCAGTCCGATGGTTTTTGGGCGCGAGCATGGCATGGAAATACGCTCGCGCATCCCGGGAGTGCCGGGCCGATCGGAAGCCAGACCATGCGTTTCGGGCGGAAACCTCAAAAAACCGGGACAATAAAGACCTTTTTGTCTTTTTTATTGGTTATCTCTTTGTTAACTTTAGGACCCTTCACAAACATCCATGAATATTCGTATGACGGACACTGTCGACAGCGTTGTCGTCAGGAACCTTAAAGCTGCAAAGGTCTTAAGTAAACACGGCATTGATTACTGTTCAGAAGGCGGAAAGTCTATTAAAGAGGCTTGCGCCGAAGCCAACGTTTCGTTCCGCAAACTGATGCGCACGATCGAACACGCGGAACTTTACCACAGTGGAGGCAGCCAGGATGTTGCTACCTTTGACGTGGCAGCGTTAACGCGGTATGTGGAACGGTATCACCACAAGTACATGTATGATGACATCGCCTTTCTTCGCGTGAATCTCGCGCGGCTGGCGCGCGTGTATGGCAAGGAGCATCCCGAGCTCGACGAGATGAATTCCGTGTTCGGTACCATGAGTGCCGACCTCATGATCCACATGCAGCATGAAGAAATGATCGTGTTTCCATACATCCGCTTGATGGCGAAAAAAAGTAAGGGAAAGCCTGCGATCTACAAGGCAACCGTCAGCCCTATCCGGGAGGCGATGCTCGACCATCGGAAAAGTGATCCCTGTCTTCGCAGGCTTGCCGAGCTGTCGCATCACTACCAGCCACCTCACAACTGCGGAAGTGCTTACCGGATCACCTATGACGCCCTCAAAGCGTTTGAAAGCGACCTGCACGAACATTTGATGATAGAAAACGACCTCCTCTTTCCCAAAGCGGTCGCACTTGAAGAGCAGTATGACGGAAAGACGTGGTTGATGAACAATTGAACGCTTACTAAAATAAAACGACACATTCATGTTTTCAAAGGCCTGTGAGTACGCGATGCGCGCAATGATCTACATTGTCAGAAAAACCGCCGACGGATCAAAGGCGGGGATCAAGGAGATCGCACGCTTCACCGACAGCCCGGAACCTTTTGTAGCCAAGGTACTCCAGACCCTTTCACGACAAGGGCTTGTCTCGTCATCTAAAGGCCCGCACGGCGGCTTCTACATTGACGACAAGGATCGAAAGATTCCCCTCATTGAAATTGTAAAAGCCATTGACGGCGACAGTTTGCTCCTGAGCTGCGGCCTTGGCTTCAAAAACTGTTCGGAGCGCAAGCCGTGTCCTATCCATTTCCAGTACAAGCGAATCCGTGAGCAGATGGTTGAAATGTTGGAAAGTAACAATATCGAAGATCTCGCCGACGGGCTGGTCAAGGGTGAAACATTCCTGTTAAAGCGATAAGCTTTCAACGATAAAGCCTTAACGTATTTCAGATATGAACAACACCATCCGGGAACCTAAACGGGACCTGACTACTCAGGAAGACATCCGCTTAATGGTCGACACGTTTTATGCGCGCGCCAGTCACGACGAACTGCTTGCTCCCATTTTCGCTCACGCATTCTCATCAAGACCAAATCCGCTGGAACCGCTGTACCGCTATTGGGAAAGCGTCCTGCTCGAAAAACAGACTTACCCCGATCTCCCTTTTCCCAAACACGCTAAACTCCCGCTGACACACCAACACTTCGACCGTTGGCTCTCCATCTTTCACAGCACCATTGACGATTTTTTTACCGGTCCGTACGCCTCAGAGGCAAAATTGCGAGCGATAAAAATGTCAGAAGTGTTTCGATACAAGATGGAGTTGATTAGTTTCTGAGGGTAGGTCTTTCACCGCGAAGGC
>CAYMWA010000119.1:0-11150 GCA_964393795.1 uncultured Roseivirgaceae bacterium | reverse complement strand
CTGCTTTTCGTTGCCTGTGATGACAATGATGATTCGCAATCCGCCCGCATTGAGGTCTGGCTGACCGATGATCCTGGTGATTATCAGGAAGTGAACGTCGACCTGCAGGCGGTAGAGGTACATGCGAATGAGACGGATTCAGAGAGCGGCTGGGCATCGGTAGAGGTGACACCCAAGGTTTACAACTTGCTGACACTTGCCAATGGGGAAGAAACGCTGTTGGGAGATTTGGACCTTCCCAGTGGAAAACTTTCGCAGATCAGGTTGAAGCTTGGTGAAAACAATACGATCAAGGTAAACGACGAAGTTTTGCCGCTGGCGACGCCAAGCGCGCAGCAGTCAGGATTGAAAGTTCAACTGCATCAAACGCTGAACCCGGGTATTACCTACAAAATACTGCTTGATTTTGATGCGGCCCAATCCGTTGTGGAAACGGGCACCAACACATACTCACTGAAGCCCGTTATCCGCGCGATTACCGAAGCGCAAGACGGTGCCATCAAGGGAAGTGTAACGCCCGCGTCGGTCGTTAGTATCGCCGTAAAGTCGGATGCAGAAACGATCACGACCACATCGAGCAACGAAGAAGGTTCTTTCCTCGTTCAGGGGCTTGAAGCCGGAACATACACGCTGGTCTTTGACCTTCCCGGTGAAACCCCGGACATTGAAAAACCTGACGTGGCGGTGGTATTGGGAGAAGTTACCGATGTCGGCGCCGTATCATTGGCCGAATAACGACGGTTTCAAGACATAAAAGAAAAAGGGCGGGATGACCGCCCTTTTTTAATGGCGGTCGTCATGGTCGTGTTGCGCACCGTCAAGCCAGCGCTTGACGAGTCGCTGATCGAGCCAGTTGAAAACGATGATCAGTGCAACGCCAAACAGAAGGGGCACCTTGTAATCCACCAAATGCCTATTTTGCCTCCAGCTCTTTCCGCTGTGCCTCGATTTGTTTTTCGAGTAGCTTTTTGTCGCCGACGAGGACAAGCGTCATGTCTTCATATTGAAAATAGTCGCGGGCCATTTCCTGAACCTTCTCCGGACTGATCCTGTGTATATTCTTTACCCGGTCATTGAGGTACGATTCATCCAGTCCATGAAAGTCGATGAAATTCAGCTGTGAAATAATCCCCTGGGGCGTTGAATTCTGCAACACAAAAACGCCGGCTTCATAATTCTGGATTCCCTGCAACTCTTCGGGCGACGGCGGTTCGTCCTGCAGGCGTTTGATCTCTTTGGCGATCTCGCGCAGGGCATCGCCCGTGTGCTCGCTCGTGACATCGGCCTGTTCATACCAAACGGCTGAACGATACCCGGTGCTGATGACACTGCGGGGAGAGTAGGTATACCCCTTGTCTTCGCGGATGTTAGACGTAATACGCGACCCGAAAGATCCGCCCAGTAGCGAGTTGGTCACCGTTAGCGGGATATACTCCGGTTGCGAAGGGTCAAGCGTTGGAAGGCCCAGCATGATGGTCGTTTGTGGTGCCCCCGGCCGATCGATGATCGCGACTTCATTGGCAGTTGCAGGATCTGCCACCGGATAGTTGACCTCGGGCCCTTCCTTCCAGTTTGTAAACGTCTCTTCAATCGCCTGCCCGACTTCGTCTTCATCAAACTTCCCCACGACGTACACCACGGTGCGCTTCGCTCCGAAGTTTTCATCGTAAAAGTTTTTCACCATCTCGACGGTGTAGCTGTCCAGCATCTCCATCGTTGGAAAAATGCGACCGTATGGATGGTCCTTGTAAATAATGGACCGGAATTTCTCGACCGCCTGCGCCTGCGGAACACTTTTCTGCACTGACAGTTGTCGCTTGAGGTCATTCCGGAGGCGGTCGATCTCACTTTCCGGGAAAGCGGGATTAATCAGTATATCACCGAGTATGCGAATCAGGTCGGGTGCGAACTCCGACAGCACACTACCGGAAATAGTCGTTTGATTGGCGCCAGTCGCAATGTGCACTTCGCCACCCATCGCCGCCACTTTACCGGCGATCGTTTTGAAATCCATGGAAGTTGTCGCCTCCTCCATCAACTCACCTGTCAGGTCGGCCAGCCATATCTGTTCTGGTCCTTCGTGAATGTTCCCTGTTTTGACGATGATGTTCACATCCACTTTCGGAATATTTCCAAACTGCACCATCGTAGCCGTCAAACCATTGCCGAGGCGCTTGGTGTCTTTCTCGGGTAGTTTAAATTCGCTGGGCTTCCCGCCTTCCGGTGGCGCCTGTTTTTGTGCAGCGGTCTCTCCAATAACGAAGCATGCCGACAAGGCGAAGAAAAGATATCGATTAATGTTTTTCATTAGCATATGCTTTAGTAATAATGACGTTGACCAAGACCATTTACATGCCCGACGCGCCCGGCTTGAGCACCAGTATCGTTCGGTTCGTTGGCCGCAAGTACTCTTCCACGGTCCTCTTCGCCACTTCCGGCGTAATCTTTTTGAATTCGTCTTCGAGGGTGTTGATGCGCGCCGGGTTGTCATCGAACAAAGCAAAAGAGGCGAGCAGATCGGCCGTCCCAAATCCATAGAGTTCACTCAGGTTGTCATAAAAACTGGAGCGCATTTTCACAACGGCAAGGTCAAGTTGCGCCTGGTCGATGTTGTGCAATTCGGCAATCGCTTCGTCTACCTGTGCAATGATCGAATCGGGTGAAACACTGGCATCGTGAATTAAATCCGTCATCCACAACATTGGGCCGTTATAGTTAAACATATTGCCGAGATAGTTAATGCCACCGCTCACATTTCCGGTGTAGCCTTTTTCCTGCACCAGTTTTTGATAAAGCTTGCTGTCATTCCCCTGAAGGAGAAGTTGGTCAATCAGTCCCATCGCAAAATATTCAGGTGTATTGCGCTCAGGCATCTTGTAGGCGATGGCAACGGCCGGCCTGTTGGCGAGTTTATCTTCCTTTGTGAAGCGCTTCTCTTCCGTTTGCCGCGGTTCGGATATGTCGGGCTTTTCCGGCAGGGTAACAGAAGGAATATCGCCGAAATACTGTTCAATCCATTTCCTGGCCTCCGCGGGGTCAAAATCGCCCACGACAGCAATCGCGGCATTGTTCGGGGAATAGTAGGTCTTGAAGAACTCGTGAACGTCCTCCAGTTTGGCGGAGTCGAGATCGGCCAGGTCACCGTAGAAGTTGTGTGAGTTGAACCAGTTTTCATTGGCATACTGTGGCATATCCAACCATGGGAACCCGCCATAGGGTTGATTGAGTACGTTCACTTTCACCTCGTTTTTCACCACGCCCTGTTGATTGGTCAGGTTGTCCTGTGTGATGTCCAGCCCCCGCATTCTGTCGGCCTCCGCCCACAGCGCGGTCTCCAGTTTATGCGACGGCATGATTTCAAAGTAGTTGGTAAAGTCGAACCGTGTCGATCCGTTCAGCACGCCGCCGTTGGTTTGTACAAGTTTGATGAATTCCATTTTTCCGAGGTTTTCCGACCCCTGGAACATCATGTGCTCAAACAGGTGCGCGAAACCCGTGCGGTCTTTGGGTTCAATCCGAAATCCGATGTTGTAGTAGACCGCTACCACCACCGTTGGAGAGGTCCGGTCTTCCGACAGCACGACCTTCAGGCCGTTATCGAGTTTGTAATACGTGACCGGCACGTGGAACGTGTTCGGCTTTTCTTCGTTCCGCGAGCACGCGGTCAGAAGGCCCACCAGGACAAGACAAATCAGTGTTTTTACTTTCATATCAAGATGCATACGAAAAATTGAGAGAGAAAGATAAAACAATTCTCAGAATCTGTCCTCCAATTTACCCTCGCATTGTTGATGAAGTGCCGTGCTGCGACGTCGCCCGTCATGTGGTCGCTTCCGCGCGATTGTTGTCCGGTAATGAACAAAGACTTACGGCCCTTGTTCGTCCTTGCCGTCGAATAAGACACCTTAATATCTGGCACCATTTTTCGTGCGGCAAAGCCGCTCACTCATCCAAAAAACCAACCCTGAGATACGACAAAACAACATTTGGTGAAAGCAGAGGTGGTGTGCAACGCTAAACCGACCGATATGTTCAGGAACTACTTCAAGATTGCCCTGCGAAGCATATTTCATAACAAGGGCTATTCTTTTGTCAACGTGGCCGGGCTGACCCTGGGGCTCGCAGCCAGCATTGTCCTCTTCCTGATTGTGCGAAATGAATTGAGCTACGATCGTTTTCACGAGCACGCTGATCACACGTACCGGGTGACAGTGCACAGTCTGGATTACAATCCGAGTGTATCATTTGCCGTTGCGCCCGTTTTCCGAAACGACTTTCCGCAGACGGCCCATGTGACTCAATACTTCTATCGGAATACCGCCCTCATAAACACCGGGGATGAGCGGTTCAATGAAGCGCATTACGCTTTCGCGGATGAAGAATTTCCGGAAGTATTCACGTTTGAATGGCTTGCGGGCAACCCCGCCATGGCCCTGGATGGCCCCGGAAAAGTGGTCCTCACCGAAACGATGGCAAAAAAATACTTTGGCTCGCACGACGTTCTCGGTAAGACAATCCGGCTCGACAACAAGTACGACCTGGTGGTATCTGGCGTTATTCGCGACCTGCCCTCTAATACACACTTGGTCTTCAACTTTCTGGTATCGTGGGAGACGATCCGCAAGGAGGTCGAAAATTCAAATTTCTGGCGGATTTCCGGTGGCTATTTGTACGTTACCTTGCCGGACCATGTCTCGGCAGAGAGTGTGGCCGACCAATTCCCACAGTTTATCACTAAGAACTGGGGCCCTGAAATCGCCAGTAATACCGTCCTCATTCTTCAGCCGTTGGCCGAAATTCATTTCGATCAGCGATACATTGCCCAGGTGAGCATGCCGAGGTCCAAAGAAAGTGTGTACGGTCTCGCGGGCATTGCCTTGTTCATCATTTTCACAGCTTGCATCAACTTCGTTAACCTTGCCACGACTCAATCGCTGAAACGGGCAAAGCAAGTGGGCGTTCGAAAGACGCTTGGTGCCTTCAGAAAGCAACTTATTGTTCAGGTCCTGGTCGAAACCTCCGTACTCGTCGCCTTCTCCGTTGTTCTTGCGCTGACGATCGTGTGGTTCGTTCTGCCGTATGCAGAGCCCTTACTGGACCTGCGCCTGGATGCAGGCCAGCTACTGAATCCGGAAGTTGTCATGGTGATCCTGAGTGTGACGCTGGCAACGATCGTCATGGCGGGTTTATATCCGGCGCTGATGCAATCCCGTCTGCAGCCGGTAACAGCGCTGAAACCCGCCGCGCCCATGCGTTCGCAGGAAAGCCTTTTCCTGCGCAAAGGCCTGGTGATCGTTCAGTTTGCTATTACCCAGATTTTGCTCATTGCCACAATCGTCGTCGGCGCGCAGATGAACTTCTTCATTAATCAGGACATTGGTTTTGACAATGAGGCCATCATCACCTTTCCTACGGGAAACAACCGCGAGGTGCTGCACCAGGAATTGTCGGCCCTTCCCGGTGTCGCCGGCGTGAGCTTCGCTTCCGGCGGGCCGCCATACAACACGAACTTCGCGCCGTTTTCCTCGCCCGAATCGGGAATGATGGAAGCAGATGTTACGGAAATCAAACACGTGGACGAAAATTACATGCCGATGTACAAGCTTGAGCTGCTCGCCGGCGAAGGGGTGACAAAAACCAGTCGCGATACAGTGACTAAAGTGGTGGTCAACGAAACGTTGATCCACAGGCTGGGCATACAGGACCCGCACGAAGCAATCGGAACCCGGTTTTTTGTCGGAGACGACCCCATATTTATCAAAGGCGTTGTGCGCGATTTCCAAAGTGAATCGAAACACAAAAAAATACGGAGCTGTATCATCTGGTACAATCCTAATGCCTTTTGGCAGGCAAGTGTCAAACTGGGCCCGAACAACTGGCCGGAGACGCTCGCCGCCATCGACAAAATGTGGTCACGACTAAATCCTGAGTCTCTTTTCCGTTACGAATTCGTCGATGATCATATGGCCGACATGTACAAGCAGGAGCAACAAATGTATACGGCGTTCAGGCTTTTTTCCGGCATCGCCATATTCATCAGCTGCCTGGGCCTCTATGGACTGGTATCACTGATGGGCACACAACGCACGCGCGAAATAGGTATACGCAAAGTGCTCGGCGCTTCCGTGTCTTCCATTGTCTTCTTATTTTTCAACCAGTTCATCTGGCTGATTATCGTCGCCTTTGTAGTTGCTGCGCCCGTGTCATGGTACGCCATGACGACATGGCTTGAAGAATTCGCGTATCACATTCCGATCGGGCCGGTGATCTTTGCCGCCTCTATCCTGATCACGTTCATTATCGCGACGGCAACCATCAGCTATCAAAGTATTAAAACAGCATTGATCAATCCGGTAAAGAGCCTCAAGGTCTAATTGTCTCCCAGAGCAGAACCTTAAACTTTGAACCCGGAACCTTAAACCTTGAACCTTGAACCCGGAACCTTAAACCTTAAACTTTGAACTTTGAACTTTGAACCTTGAATTTTGAACCCGGAACCTTGAACCTTAAACCTTGAACTTTGAACCTTGAATCATGGACCGGCTTACGACATCGATTCAGCAGCGCGAAAGGCAGTGCTCCAGGCCGCCTGAAAGTTAAACCCTCCGGTCTCGCCATCGATGTTCAATACTTCTCCCGCGAAATAGATGCCGCTGACTTTCTTGCTTTCCATGGTTTCAAGATTGATCTCCGAAAGATCTACACCGCCGCACGTTACAAATTCTTCCTTGAAGGTCGTTTTACCTTTAATGTAGAACGGACACCTGATCAGTTTCTCAAGTAGTTTGTTCATGCTTTTTTGCCCCAGCTCCGCCCAAATCTTTTGTTCGGGTATTTCCGCCAGCGAACACAACAGCACCCAAAGCCTTTGGGGCAATCCGAACAGCGGGTGACCATAAATCTTTTGCCGTGCGCGTTCATCCTTTTGTTCGTACAGCATCTTGCGCATAGCGTCTTCTCCCACCGGGCCCGTCCAACTGACCAGCGCGGTAAACGCATAGTTAACCGTCTTCAAATGTTCGGCAGCCCATGCTGACAGCTTGATTACCGCGGGTCCGCTTAACCCCCAATGGGTGATGAGCAACGGTCCCTGTTGTTTAAACTTTGTTCCTGCAATTCTTACCTCAGCATTCGGGACTGATACACCCATGAGATTGGCAAACGTTTTTTGCGAATTGTTGAAGGTGAAGAGCGACGGGATCGGTTCGCGAATCGTATGGCCAAGCGCACGAAGAAAAGCATAGGCATTGAGAGAAGGACTGCCACCTATCGCGATCAAAATCCGTGACGCTGAATAGTGAGCTCCGCTATCGGTAACGACAGTGTGATGACCTTCGCCAGGTGTTATTTGAATCACTGCTTCACGTGTCCGGATTTGAATGTTGTGCCGCCGCACCTCGTCAAGCAGGCAATCGATAATTGTTTCAGAGCGGTCGGTGACGGGAAACATCCTGCCGTCGTCTTCGGATTTTATCCGCACGCCGTGCGCCTGAAACCACGCGATGGTCTCTGCGGCGCCATGGCCTTTGAACAATGGTTGAAGTTGTTTCCCTCCACGGGGATAGTGGTGTGAAAACTTTACAGGGTCAAAGCAGGCATGTGTGACGTTACATCGGCCGCCTCCGGAGATGCGCACCTTCGAAAGAAGTTTGGCCGATTTCTCAAGGATCAGAATCTTCCATGTCCGATATCGTTCTGCGGCTTGTACTGCGCCATAGAAACCGGCGGCACCGCCGCCTATCACAATGAGATCGAAATCCGGCATATATTTGTTCATAATAATAGATGTGACAGCACAGGCTCAGCAATAAGGCAGGTGATCTTACTATCGAAAATATATTTGGCCATTTCAGAATTGCGAGCTAAATTCGGACTCCATCGGCAGCAACCCTCAATTGCAACATGGAAATAACGAAAAAGTATAAGAATCCACCGCTGACCGAGGCTATTTTCGAAATATTTTTCACTACCAAGGATTGGAGCCCCATCGTCCCGGGCGTCTTTTATAACGAAGTCAAAGCGAACTTTCCAAATATCACACAGGCACTAAGGGGTGGTCTTGGAATATCTTTCGATGCTTCAGGGTTTCAAATCGGTACGGGGCCAAGCGATCTCGTGCAATACAAGAGCAAGGATAACAGCGCCATAATTCAGCTTTCTCACGGTCTTTTTACGGTAAACAAGCTTCCGCCTTATGAAGGCTGGGAGGGTTATCGAAACGTGATCCTTGAAGCGCTACGAGCGCTCAGAAAGGTTGTCCAAATAGAGAGCATTAAAAGGATTGGTTTGAAAACCATTAATAAGATGGACGAACCGGCAACAGCTGCATTCGAGAACAGGTGGATGATAAATATTCCCTGAATAATTTCACCTCCTGAAGGCTGCTATTCCGGAAATAGTTTTGAGCGCTACTAACTAAGGGGAGCTTTTAGGCCAACCCATTCCGGGAATAAATGCGTGAAAGACTCCGGGATAATCAAATCAGATCAATGAAGCGCACCGAATGCCCAAAATCGCTGCGGACTTCAGTGGGGGCTTTGGCGTTGACACTTATTTTCTCTTTTTTGAGCCGACTCGCTTGCAAAACCTCAGGTATTCAGAATTCACTGCTTGAAAATGACAACCACGACCGACAACTCACGTATTGCATCCTAAGAGTTGTGAACAACGTAAGACTTTTTGACTTTGTCGGCATCGACCCTTGATTATGTTGAGCCGCCGCGACATTACAACAAAATTTATAACTCCTGCCACCAGCTTCCAAAAAAGTAATGAACCGCATACGCCCTTTCAATCCGACTTCTAATAGAGTCACCAACAAAGCTTCCACTCATAAGAATCCTAGTTTCAGAAATCGTTAGAGGGTATAGTACCTCCGGCGATAACAATTTAACCTTCGCTTTCCTTGGGTAATTTTCGTAAATGTCCGTCAGTCGAAACGGGCCAGTCGACTCTAATACTTCCTCCCAATCTCGATTATACTTTTTTTGTTCAAAATTTTCATGTTGAAGTTGTTGGCAGATACGAAAAAAAAGGTCATTCCGAAGCGAACAAGCCATAAAGGCGTTGCATACTATTTGGTTCTTTCTATGCCTTTTCGAGTGCTCTTGGGGCTCCAAACCAAATACGCAGTCATGCCCATCAATTAGAGGCTCCACACTCCTGATGCACTCAAAGTCCAAGTCAACAAATACACCGCCCATCTCATAAAGAATAAAGTACCTTACGGCATCAACTCTCTGAATATTGTAAGGATACCGATCGTATACCGAAAGAAACTCCGGATTATTTCTTTTAATAAAGCTTCGATTCATGTCGTCGGTCCAAAACATGTATTCCCAGCCAAGATGCTTCTGCCTCCATGTTTTACTTAGCGCACTAAAAATCTCAGGCATATCATGGCTCTTCCAAGTTTGATGAATTATTCTGGAAATTTTACTATTCGCCATACCGCTGCGTTTTTGTTATTCGTCAATCATGCCAAGCACACAAGAACAAATCCTATAATCCGCGCCATACAATGTAATATCATCGGCCGAGCCCTTCGTAATGCCGCAACATCAAATCAAAAAGCGTCTCATTTACACGAATTTTCCCAAGCGCCTTTGTGGGCATAGGAACATCGTAGTCCTGTTCATAAAATTGTTGAAAGGAGAAAGTCGCCTGTAGATAGCAACTATCAAGCTCCGCTGAAGATGCCACGACTGTGCCCAGTACCTCTACTGGTTTGTTTAGCCGTCCGGGCCCAAGCATAATAGAAACTGACTCACTAGCATCCAATTGTTGAATGAGTTTGCAATTGGACGTGCCTATTGTCAAGACTAATCGACTTTCCAATGGAATTATCGCAACAGCCCAAGGGCTGCGACTAAAAGAACCATTGGATGGACACGATTCGTAATATTCTAGCACTCCACCAATAGTTGCCAAAACCGCGTGGTCCTTCTTCCAGCGCCAAATCGCGCCCTTTAACGACTCCAACAGCCTGAGGCTCCTAGCGTCCCATTGGTTAAACTCAGCCAACTCTGCCACAATGCGCAGTATATCAGAATCGGCGTACAAGTTCAGGAATTGTTTTCTCAAATATCGAATTTGCCTAACATCCAAAAAACCAGTGTTGAGACTCGCTCTGGCAATTTGTTCAGTTTGCAAAAGACAATCAACAAGCGCGTAATGGCCAATGTATCCAATTGTGTCACCTTTCTGAACCAAAGCACCGCTCTTCCGAACAGCTGTAAAATTTCCAGGCGAAAATTGGTGAAAAAGTTGTACATCAGCGCCTGTTCTTATCACAATATCTACGGGCTCGTCTTTAAAATAGGTAACAAAAATACTCGCAATACCCACACAACACATAATGACAAATATGGCCAATACCGCAGTCGCAAAGCTCGTGATCGGAGGACCAGCAATTATTTGATCGACTTCATGTTTCCGTCCGAAACCATTAAACTGCTTTGCCATAATTTCAGCTGATCATACTACCATTGTGTCGTGCCCTCGCAACTTCATTTCTGTAATGCATATGTAAAAGATCGTAAACAATAGCCTCTTGAAGGCGCGGTTTATTCATAAAAACCCGATTCAAAAACATATGAACAAAACTTGAAATTAGCGAATCAAAACTTATCCCTAATTCATTCAAATCATCCATTTCTTTCATCTTCTTTATGACGGGCTCCAGACGCACTGCCCTCAATCTGAAGAGGGGATCGCAAAACTCCAGCTCTTTGTCTGCGCGTTCTAAAATCTTTCGAATAGTCTGCTTTTCAGCCCTATACTTCAGTTTAATCCACCTCATTTGCGGTGCACCAAAACGATGCTCTCGAAACAATGGATCTTTCAATCGCTTCATCAAATCGCGTCTCATGTCTACCGGATACCCAAAATCATCAAGCAAATAATCAACGCCTAAAACGGCTATTTTCCATCGCGTCTGCTGAAATTTCGCAACATCACAATTGGATAGCATAGAGGCAACGCAGCCACTGTCAATACAAAAGAAAGACTCAGCGTTCTCTATGTTGCCGTCACCGTACCGATGAAGCTCCCGTTCATAGATGCGATGCTGTACGTCATAAATCAGATTATCAGCAAAAAGCTTACACAACATGTCGTTAACTCGTCCTTGAACCACACCCACTCCCGCT
>CAYMWA010000118.1:0-11155 GCA_964393795.1 uncultured Roseivirgaceae bacterium | reverse complement strand
ACCAACAACCAACAGCTAACAACCAACAACCAACAGCCAACAACCAACAACCAACAGCTAACAACCAACAACCAACAGCCAACAACCAACAACCAACCGCCATTTTGCTGTGAGAAATAAAAAATAATTCTAATTTGCCATTCCTAAACCACCACTTATGGCAGACACCGCAGAAGAAACGCTCACGACCTCAAAAAAATCAAAGCTGACCATTGACGAAGACTGGGCTGTCGTCCTATTAGGTTTCGTGATTATTTTCCTGTTCCTGGGCGGCATGGTCATCCCCGCCCCGGCATACAAATGGAGCAGCGCGGCGGACCTGATGGAAACGGTGTTTGCAACGGGCAACCTTGTCACGATGCTGTCTCAGTTTGCGTTGGTGTTCGTCTTTTCGATCATTGCATCGGTCATGACCAACAAGCCCGTGAAGGCTTCCCTGCGCGTTTTCCCGATACTTTACATTGTCAGCGTGGCTGCTTTAATACTGGAGGGAAACGCGGCGATCAAGGCGGTGAACCTGGAGGCGGTCATTTTCAGTTTATCGATCGGCCTGGTTATCGGCAACTTCTTCAGACTGCCTGAATGGTTTCGGTCAGTGCTGAATGCGGAAATGTTCGTGAAGATCGGGTTGGTGTTGCTGGGTACGCGTATCATTTTTGGCGACATTCTCGAAGCGGGCTCACTCGGAATGGCGCAGGCGTTGGTGGTAGTACTGTCTGTTTGGTATTTTGCCTTCTGGATCTGCAAGCGGTTGAAGCTGGATGACGACCTTCGGATGATGATCGCCAGCGCCGTCTCGATCTGTGGTGTTTCCGCTGCGATTGCCACCTCAGGTGCCATCAAGGGCGATCCGAAAAAGCTATCGTATGTCATCTCGCTCGTGTTGGTCACGGCGATTCCCATGATGATTTTCCTGCCTTACCTTGCCAACATGATGGGGCTGTCGCAGGAAGTGACTGGCGCCTGGATCGGAGGCACGATCGACACCACCGGGGCGGTAGTCGCTGCCGGCACGCTTGTGGGCGACACGGCTGTGAACATCAGTACGATCGTCAAGTTCTCGCAGAATGTGTTGCTTGGCCTTGCAGCGTTTGCCATCAGCATCTATTGGACGTACACGCAAAAGGCACCGGAGGGAATGGAAGACACCAAGCCGTCGCTGCGCTTGTTGTGGGACCGCTTTCCGAAGTTTGTACTCGGATTTGTCGCGGCATCCATACTGTTTTCTTTTATCCTGAGCCCCGGCCTGGTAGAGGCGACAAAAGGCGGATTGAAAAGCATTCAGACGTTGTGGTTTGTGCTTGCCTTCACGAGTATCGGACTGGAGACGCGGTTCTCAGACCTTTTTCACGCTGATAACAAGAGACCCCTGTACGCGTTCCTTATTGCCCAGGGATTCAATATTCTCGTCACATTGGTTGTTGCCTACTTGCTATTCGGATAACCGCTTGTCATCGAGGGAGGTTGTTTTTTTGCCGGCAGGTATTTGTTGCCTATATTCACGCGCTTTATCAAAGAATAAAGAGGCACAAATTTTTTATATCCACGATTAAATGGCACTTCTCGAAAAACAACTGTTTGTAAAAAAGTCAACGATTCCCAATGCAGGCAAAGGCCTGTTCACAAAGAAGGCAATTCCGAAGGGAACCCGTATCGTAGAATACAAAGGGAAGATATCCACATGGAAGGATGTAAAAGATGAGGATGGCAAGAACGGATACATATTTTATGTAAACCGAAATCATGTGATCAACGCACTTCCCGTAAAGTCGGCGCTCGCGCGATACGCCAACGATGCGCGTGGCCTTGTGCGGGTGAAGGGCGTAACAAACAATTGCGATTATGTGACCGACGGCAAGCGGGCCTATATTGAATCAAAGAAGGATATACCTGCCGGCGGCGAAATCCTTGTCGATTACGGGGGCGATTACTGGAAGGTGATTCGTGAAAACCTCAAGCTATGGGCGCGCGAAGCAAAAGAGGCGGCAAAGAAATCGCGGGCCAATGGGAAAGACAATGCCGGAAAGAAGGCTGGCGCTAAAAAGAAGAAGACGGCTAAAAAGAAGGTGGGCGCGGAAAAGAAAGCCAGTGCCACAAAGGCCAAAAAGAAAACAACCCGAAAGGTGGCGCGCAAAAAGACGACAGCAAAAAAGACTTCTGCCCGGAAGCGCGCAGCAGCCTAGTCCATCACTTGATCACATATTTTCCCTGAGAATTTGCACCCGCTGTCTTGCACTCGCGGCATACTCATCGAAGCCCAGGCGTTCGGCTTCTTCAGCGTAAGCGGTCAACAACCGGTATGAATTGTAGTTGACCTGGATGGCTTCGACCAGGATGTTGTAGGCTGCCAGCCTCTCCGTGTCGTGCTTGCGGAAGAAATTGGCAGCCAGGATGATTCCCTCCTCAAAGTAGGGATTCCATGTGCCGAGCAATTTGTAGTTCTCCCGCGCTTTGTCAAGCTCGCCGCTTGCTTCACTGAGCAACGCCGTGTACAACATCTTTTCAAGTTCACGGCCTGGTTCAAAGGTAATGCCTTTGTTGATCTGGCTGGCCAGCACGTTCAGTTCACCCCGCCAGGCCAGCATCAGCAATTCGGTATGTTGTACTTCGCTGAACAGGTTCTGGTCACTGAGTTCAAGTCCACTGATCCGGTTCAAATATCGGATAGCCGGGATCATATTGCCTGCCTTAAACTGTCTTTTAGTCATATCGAGCAAGGCCTGCGCCTTGTAATCGGCGCTGTTGAAGGTGTTCGAAAGCTTGTTGAAAAATACGGTATCAGACAGCCGCAGGTTATAACGGCAATATTGGTACTTGAAGGGGTCGGGCGAAGTGAGCGCCTCCGATGGTTTCATTTTCAGAACACGCTGCATGCGCGTGGCAATTTCCTGCTCGTTCATGTCGCCGTGTTGTGCAATGGCCGCCCATGCCGCCAACGCATCGTTGGTTTTTCCGGCTTCGGTAAGCGCGATGGCGTTGTAAAATTTTGAGTCCTTGTACTCGGCGGTTTCAGCATGTGTGAAGTAGCTCGACGCGATCTCCGGTTTACCCTGGTCGAGCGCCCACAGTCCCATGATGTAATTGTACTTGCCGCGGTAATCCTGTGTGAGGTAAGCAAGTTCTGCGAGGATCTGCAGCGCCCGGGTGACGTTGCCCTGCAGGTAATAGGCATGTGAAAGGCTTGCTTTGAGCGCCTCGCTGTACACAAGGTTGATGGAGTCGGTCGCAATCTTATTGACGTTGTTGATGAACACCGTGTCGATGGCGCGCGCGTTTCTGATAACATAGTTATTCAGCAGTGTGGCGGAGTAGAGATCAAGCCGTTTTACGGCGAGGGGATCAATCGGGCTGGTGATGGCCTGGTCGAACAACGTGGCAAGCGCGAGCGCATTGCTCACTACCACAGGGGAGGGATTGTCAAAAATCCGGATGACCGAATCGGCGCGGACGGGCAGGTATTCCGCGGCAGCAACCGCGAGAAAATTTCCCTCCGATGCGCTTTTCGTCAAGTCGTCTTGTCGACCACCGTTGATAAAGAAGGTGGCGGAGTCTAGATCGTGAACTCGTCCATATGCAAAGCCGAGATTGTTTTGAAGCACCGCTGATGTGGGCATGGTGTTCAGGCCCTGGCGGTAGGTCTTGATAGCCTTCGACAACTGCTTTTCCCATATATAAAGGTTTCCGGCGTTGACCAGTGAAAACTCCGACGGGTTCCCCTCGTTTGCCATCGCATAGTTGTAGTGGGCCGCGTCGAAATCAATGCGCATGGCATTCATGTTGCCCAGCATATAGTTGGCCCGATGGTTTTGAAAGGCGTAGCGTCGACTCTCCTCGTAAAAACCGCGCGCAAGCGTTTCCTTTTCCTGAAGGGTGTAAAGGTCGCCGATATAATTGTAGAAGCCGGCCAATCCGCGATAGACGTATTGATGCCATCCGGTGTAGAAGATGAACGCGAGCATGGCGATCAGGCCCGCCAACCGGAAGGTAAAGAAAGGCATCCGGTTGGGTTTATAGAGCAGTCTGTACACCGGCAGGTTATCGGCCATCATCACCATGAAGTTGGAGAAGATGTAGGTCATGAAGATGATGCCATAGCCGGTATGGCTAAAGACGATCACCTCGCGGATGATGGCGAGGGGCGCATCATTGGCGTTGCCGAGCAACTGACTGATGGTGATAAAACATACGGAAGCGAATGCGAGATAAAACCATGCACCCGTCGGGCTGAAGAAGAGAATAGACTGATACAATGGCTCTCGCAACCTGAAGCCCCAAAGCCCCAACACGGCCGAGACACAAAGCAACAGGTAGAGGTTGATATACAGGAAGTCCCATTCGATCACACCCATTTCGTAGAGGCACGAAATAAAAACATTGGCCAGATAGATGAGGCTGATGACCAAAAAATGCCGCAGACTCTTCGATGTTCCCTGGCTGGCCAGGTAGACGAAGCTCACCAGAATTTCGTGGGCGACCATGATGATGAACAACACGCTCAGGATGATAGAGGGCAGGTAGGCCGTGACCGACAAGTGAAGGAGGGGAAAGGGAACCTGTGAAAAGAAGTGGATGATGAATCCCCAGGCAGCCGCGAGGACGACGAAGGCTGCGAGTCTCGCACCGAATGCGGTAGCAGGCCGAAAACTCTTGAAATAGAAACTCAACGCCCCGAAAAGAAGCAGTACGATAGCCGGCATGATGTAGCCACGGACACCAAAGAGGAGCAGCACCTCCAGCCTTAGGGCCACAACGAAAGCGATAAACAACGCCATTCCGAGAAAGTACCAGAACTTTTTCAGTGTGGAGATGACCGTCAGCATCACCATGCAACTGAAGATAAGGACAGCCAGAAAGATATAGGAGGCAGTTGTATTGTGGTGCAGTTCGTTTCCTTGCAGGTATTCGAAGATGACATAGCTTTCACCCGGCACTTCGAGTTCGAACGGGCCGATGCGAAACTGGTGAACGGATGTTTCAATCACCTTTTGTTCCTGGATCCTTTCCCAGTCGATTACTCCGGCAGGTCCCTGAAACCAGTTATACCAAAGGAAGGCGACGGAGAAAACAGCGACGGCAGAAAGCAGATACCAGAGCGGTCGGTACTGTCTCGGCCAGTCTTTCCAGAAAAACAATGATTGCATGTGCGCCTTGCCTCTATCTTGATCGGTTGTTACGATGGTGAAACACCTTGTTAATTACGAAAAGTATTTCGTCACCCCGGGCTTGGCTACAGGATAGAACCCGTCGTCGTTCGGCAATACCGGGGGCGGCGCATCCCAGGCATACGTCTTGGGTTGAATGCTGATGCCTGAGTTAATGGCTTTGTCCCATTCGATGATTTGCCCCGAGTAAGTGGCCATGCGACCCATGATCGACGTCATCGTCGACTTGGCACCGTTTTCGGTGTCGGCGAATTTGTATTCTCCTTTTGCGATAGCAGCAAACAGCTCATCGTGTTCGTTCTGATAAGGTTCGTTTTCTTTTTTCTTATCGAACTTGTATAGCGACTTGCCACCCCTGCCGAGTATTTCGGCGGCACCGCACTTCACCGTTCCTTTAGTGCCTACGAGCATTTCATCCACAACCGAATAGGTGCCTTTGATATGGCGGCATTGGCTGTTCATGATCGAACCGTCAGCATAATGGAATTCAACAAAGTGATGGTCGAAGATCTCGCCGTATTCGCGACCCGTTCGCACTTCTCGTCCGCCCATTCCCTGTGCCTTTACGGGATATCCGCCCTTGAACCAGTTCATCACGTCGATGTTGTGGATGTGCTGTTCAGTAATGTGATCGCCGCAGAGCCAGTTGAAATAGTACCAGTTGCGCATCTGGTATTCCATTTCTGTTTGTCCAGGTTTGCGCGGTCTCACCCAAACGCCATCGCTGTTCCAGTAAACCTGCGCGGAAGTGATGTCGCCGATCATTCCATCCTGCACACGCTTGTACAGTTCACGGTAAGAGGTTTGATAGTGACGTTGTAATCCGACCACTACATTGAGTTTCTTCTTCTTTGCGATCTCGGCCACTTCCAGGACTTTCTGCACGCCGGCAGGGTCAGTAGCAAGCGGCTTTTCCATGAATACGTGCTTGTTTTGGCGTATCGCTTCTTCAAAATGGATGGGTCGAAATCCTGGCGGAGTCGCGATGATCACTACGTCGACCAGTGGGATGACCTGCTTGTAAGCATCGAAGCCGACGAATTTTGTTTCTTCCGTTACCGATATGCGGTGTTTCACGTCCCCCTCCTCGCCACTGGTCAGCGCCTGGTAGGAACTGTCGAGCCGGTCGCGGAACGCGTCAGCCATGGCAACCAGTTTGACATTCTGTTTGGTCGAAAGTGCCTGCATCGCTGCACCCGTCGCTCGTCCTCCGCATCCGATCATTCCAATCCGGATCGTGTCATCGACGGATTGAAAGTAGCCGGCTTGAGAGGCCAGCGGCATGGCCATAAGTCCTCCGGCGAGCATGGTGCTTTGCTTCATGAAATCGCGCCGGGATGTAGTTGATTTGTCATTTTCCATAAGGAGGATTGTTAATGCAGTGGCAACTTTATTTAAGATACGCTTCGAAAAACTTTTCAATTTCCGCTTTCGTGGGTGCCTGTTCCGGTCTCACAATTCTGAAGCCCACGTCCATCCCATCCGTCAGCCACCATTTGCTCTTCGGAATTTGCGGATCACGTTTGTTCCATGCAGCACTCGACGGTATGCGGTTGGCACATCGCAATTCGCCGGCATCGTCAAGATAGGAACCGCCGCGCACAACTTTCGGATATTTTGATCCCGGCGGCACCAGTGGATCTTTTGCGTTGGCCGGTAGTTGCGCGTAGGCGTCTGCCTGATATTGGTCCAGCGTCCACTCGCTCAAGTTACCCAACATATCGTACAATCCCCATGCATTGGGCTTCAATGATGCGGTCGGCTGATATTTTCCGTCACTGTTGTCGTTAAAAAAGCCGTATGACGCGAGCTGTTTCGGATCATTTCCAAAGGGCGTCGCAGCAGTGGATCCGGCCCGGCACGCATACTCCCATTCAGCCTCGGTCGGAAGCCGGTAGAAGACCCCCGTTTTTTCATACAACCACTTACAGTACATCAGGGCAGCCTGCTGGCTCATGCTGTTGGTGGGATGTCGCCCGTCTCGGCCCATTCCCCAGGTGAGGTCAATATACTGTGCGGTAGGCCGCGATACAGCGTCAACAGCAATGGCCTTGGTCGCGGGGATCGCCTGGTTCTTGAAAAACGTGTCCCATTGCGCAAAGGTAACTTCCGTTTCCCCCATCCAGAAGGAACTGACCTGAACCTTCTTGCGGGGACCCTCGTCGTTATCACGTCCTTTTTCTGTCTCCGGACTGCCAATGGTGAACGTTCCGGCCGGGATGGGCACCATCCTGAACTTTACATCTGTACCCGGAATTTGTTGCTCGTAAACCTTTAGCTGTTGACCAAAACACAAAATTCCTGCTAACAGGAATGGTAAGGTGAGTATCTTCTTCAAAGTAAAACAAAAACAGTTTGGATGGCGAAATTATGAAATATACTGTGGGGCGGCAACGATTATGCCATAAAAGCGACTGTGGGGATGTCGGTTGGCGTGGGTTGGCATTTCGTTTTATGAATGGCAAGTTGCGAGTTGCAAGTTGCAAGGTTGTGGGTTGCAATGTGGGTGTGGTTTGAATGCGGGGTAAATGCAGGTTGAAATGCAGGTTAAATGCAAGTTGAAATGCAGGTTTTAATGGGGATGGGGCGGGATGAAGATATTGCTTGTTGTTAATCCGAAGGCGGGCGGGACGGATCACCGGGACACGGTGGAGGCGGTTACGAAATTGATATCGGAAAGGGATCATGACGGGCACACTTTGGTGACGACCGGGCAAGGTGATGAGTCGCAGATCCGCAAGGCGCTTGAGCAGTTCAAGCCGGATCAGGTTGTCGTCGGCGGTGGGGATGGCACGTTGCAGATGGTCAGCAAAATCCTGCTGCCCTATTCGTTGCCGATGGGGATCCTGCCGTTCGGGTCTGCCAACGGTCTGGCTACAGCGTTGGGAGTGCCGGCGGATCCGGTCGAGGCGGCTGAAAAGGTAATCGGCTCGGTCGATGTTCGGCCGATCGATATGTTGCGTTTTGATGATGGCAGTCTTTGTGTGCACTTGAGTGATATCGGTGTCAATGCACTGATTGTGAAGAAGTATGAATCGGCCGGTGAGCGCGGCCTGCTCGGCTATGCCAAATTCTTGGTGTCGGCCATCCAGGAAACACCGGCGTACAACATCACGGTTCGCACGTCCGAGTCTACCACTGAGAAAGCTGGCTTTATGACGGTCTTTGCCAACGCACATAAGTATGGAACGGGCGTTCAGATTTCGGAAGGCTCCGTGTCGGATGGCCGGTTCGAAGTTTGCAACGTCGAGCAGGTAACGCTGGAGGAGGCCATCAAGGCAGGGCTGACAGCGATCAATGTGTTCGTTGACGAAGAAATGTTTTCGGATGTGATCACCTGTACGGAGGCAGAGATCACGGTGGACAGAAAGGTCCACTTTCAAATTGACGGGGAGTACAAAGGAGAAAGAGACCACTTTAATATTGCGATTGTGCCCGGTGCTTTAAAACTACTGATCTGATCGTGGCGGTAAAGATTCCATTACTGCTCAGCTTTTATGCGCTTTCGAATGGCAAGACCACACTGGCGTTTGGTCAGGTTACCTACACGCGACTGAAGGACCTCAGCTTCACTGCCTTTAGTACACGCAAAACCTTTCGGACATTGTTGAGGCTATACCGCACGCGTCCGTTTGCCAACGAAAAAATCGAATTGGTATTTAGCACGGGACGCATCCACACTGAGACCAATCGCCGCGGAGCATTTTACGTCAAGACTACGAAAGATTCAGTTCAGGGGAAACTGGAGGCGGTGGTGCGGACACCCGGTGAACCGGTGAAGTTGATGGAGGGACTCTACGCACGAAGGATTCATTACATGGAGGGCGATACCATCGTCATCTCCGACATAGACGATACCCTGTTGCATTCCTTCATCCGACACAGACTTCGGAAGTTGCGAACACTCATGTTCACGACGATGGAAAAACGCGAAGCGGTGACACGGATGCAGCGCTTGCTGAAGACTTTTACCCGTCAGGGGGCGAAAGCTGTTTACTTGTCGAACAGCGAACAGAATCTCTACCCACTGATCTACCGCACGCTCATTCACAACGGCTTCCCTGAGGGGCCGCTGTTCCTGAAGCAAATGCGCAGGCTGCGCGATGTCATATTAAATATCAAAATTCCACCTAAGAACTTACATAAGAACACGACGCTTGAAGAGCTGCTCACGCTGTTCCCGGAAAAGAAGTTCATTCTCATGGGTGATAATACGCAGCACGATCTCCCGATTTATTTATCTGCTGCGGAAAAATTCGGACCCCGGATCACGCATATCATCATTCGAAAAGTGGTTACGAGGGCTTCGGATGATAAGTTGATCAGCCGCGCACAGAAGACGTTGGCGGAGAATGGTGTTAGGTTTTACTACGCTGACGAGTTGCCGGGGGGTCCACAGTCCACGGTCGACGGTCCACGGTAGGGTCCACGGTGGGGTCGACGGTCCACGGTCGACGGTCCACGGTGGGGTCCACGGTAGTTTCCCGTCAAGGAGGTGGATAAGATTTGAATTTGGTACTGGAATTGACTAAGTTGGGGGTACGGCTGCCGGATTACGGAAACTACAGCCACTCAACCGTGGACTTGTGAACCGTCGACTGTGGACCGTGGACTGTGGACCCTAAAAACCCTCTCTATATGGCTTTCAAGTTTGAAAAACTCGAGGTATGGCACGAGGCTGTCGAACTCAGTGGCCTTGTCAACGACCTCTCTGAAAAATTTCCTGCAAAGGAGCTTTATGTGTTAAGCGCTCAGATCAAGCGTGCCGCAGATTCCGTTGCACTGAATATCGCCGAAGGCTCGACGGGACAGACAACCCTGGAATTCAAGAAGTTTCTCAATTATGCAATTAGGTCGGCAATTGAAGTCGTCTCCTGCCTGTTTGTTGCAAAACGCAGAGGAATCGTTTCGCAAGACGATTTCGAGAATATCTACCAGTATGCTGATGCGCTGGTGATCCGCATTCAATCCCTCCGGAATAAGATCCGGTAACGCGACCAAACCAACGCGGGACCAGCTAACCTCACGGAACCCTACCGTCGACCGTCGACCGTGGACCGTGGACTGTGGACTGGCGACCTTCCAACCGACACGGAACAATCTCAACCCACGGAACCCTACCGTCGACCGTCGACCGTCGACCGTGGACCATCCCTACCTCTCCTCGCCGCTCTTCGACACAGGATGTCTCATCCTGTATCGCCTCTTATTCATCTTCTCCTCCTGCATGAACAGGTAGAGGTTCATTTGTGCCACCTGAAAGTGACTGATATAGCTGTTTGAAGTGATGCCGCTCGTGAGCTTAATGTGATTTTCCATAACGTTCATATCCGCGACCCAATGCGGGAATGGGGTTGTTACATTCGAAGATTAGATTGTGAGGCCCGATGCAGTGTTTTTGCAGTAATTGTCGTCACAAACGGGTTATACGAACGACCGGGCCGGAGGGTTCAGTCCGGGTACCGAAAATTTTCCATATTTATTACGCGTGTAGGAAGCGGAGGCGTGCAAAAAAGAAGGCCGCGCAACACTGAAGTAGCATACGCGGCCTTGACGTCTGAATCAATGTAGACTTAAATATTGGGCTGAGGGGTAGTTCTCAGATAGGGTTTGATTACTTTATGACCCTTCGGGAATTTGGTCGGAATTTCTTCGTCTTTCACGGAGCCACTGATGATGACATCCTCTCCGTGTTTCCAGTCCGCGGGCGTCGAAACCGAGTGGTTGGCAGTCAGTTGAAGACTGTCGACTACGCGCAGAATTTCGTTGAAGTTTCTTCCGGTAGAAGCGGGGTACGTGAGGGTCAACTTCACTTTCTTGTCCGGTCCAATAACAAAGACCGAGCGCACCGTGAATTTGTCGGCAACGTTGGGGTGAATCATCCCGTAAAGGTTAGATACCTTAAAGTCAGGATCGGCGATGATCGGATAACTGACTTCGGTGTTTTGGGTCTCATTGATGTCGCGAATCCAACCCTTATGAGATTCCACGTT
>CAYMWA010000117.1:0-11294 GCA_964393795.1 uncultured Roseivirgaceae bacterium | reverse complement strand
TCATTAGTCATTAGTCATTAGACATTGGTCATTGGAAATTGGGGTTTGGGATTTGGGATTTGGATAGAAAAATCTTCGGTTTACAGTGACCACATCCCCCAGCACATCAACATCCCAACACCTCAACCCATGAACACATGAACACACGAACACATTAACACCCTCAACACTTCAACACCCCAACACACCAACCCATCAACCCATCAACCCATCAACACATTAACTCCCTTTCTTGAAGACGGCGCTTGCATTATGTCCTCCGAAACCAAAGGTATTGCTAAGCGCAACGTTGATGTCTTTCTTCAGCTTCTTTCCTAATACTACGTGAAGTTCCGGCGGCATGGCCGGGTCGAGGTTTTGGGTGTTGATGGTAGGCGGAATAATTCCTTCCTGAATGGCTTTGATACAGATAAGCGCTTCCGTTGCACCGGCGGCTCCGAGCATGTGGCCTGTGGCGGACTTCGTGGCGCTGATGTGCAGGTGGGGTGCGTCGCTGCCGAAGAAGGTAGTCACCGCCTTCATTTCGCTGACATCGCCCATAGGCGTAGACGTGGCGTGGGGATTCAGGTAGTCCACGTCGCCAGGCGTGAGTCCTGCGTCTTCGAGTGCCCATTTCATGCCGAGGATGGCGCCTTTGCCTTCCGGATGGGTGGCGGTCAGGTGATGGGCGTCGGCCGACATACCGCCGCCGGCGACCTCAGCGTAGATCTTCGCGCCGCGGCGAACAGCGTGTTCATATTCTTCGAGGATGAGCGCACAGGCGCCTTCGCCCATGACGAAGCCGTCGCGGTCAATATCGAAGGGTCGCGAAGCGGTAGCCGGATCATCGTTACGAGTGGATAGCGCCTTCATCGCGCCAAAGCCTCCAATGCCGGCCTCGTTGACAGCCGCCTCCGAGCCGCCGGTGACGATGACGTCGGCCTTACCCCAACGAATGTAGTTCATGGCGTCGATAATGGCTGTCGTCGAAGTAGCGCATGCCGACACCGTTGTAAAGTTCAGTCCCATGAACCCGTGTTTGATCGAAATCCAGCCCGAAGCAATATCGACAATGACTTTAGGAATAAAGTAAGGATTGATCCGAGGCGTGCCATCGCCGCGTGCGTAGTCCCTGATCTCCTGCTGAAACGTATAGAAACCACCATTGCCCGAGCCCCAGATGACGCCGACCCTTTCCTTGTTGACATGCTCCAGGTCCAGTCCCGAATCTTTCAGTGCCTCGTCGCTGGTGACGAGCGCATATTGGGCAAACGGGTCCATTTTGCGGATTTCGCTCTTCTCGAAATAGTTGAGCGGGTCATAGTTCTTGACTTCGCACGCAAATTTCGTTTTAAATTTTGTCGTATCGAATTTCGTGATAGGTGCCGCACCGCTTTTGCCTTCGATGAGATTATTCCAGAATTCGTCTACCGTATTTCCGAGCGGCGTTAAGGCACCCAGGCCGGTTACTACTACACGTTTTTGCTGCATGGATGAGGTTGTGTTGGTTTCGCGGCAAAAATACGGAGGGAAGCGGTGTCGGCAAAATCGGTATTGCCTGACAACTCACCTCTTTCATCTCATCCATCGGCAACAACCAGATAGCTAATTCCCGGACGAAATAATCGTTAGCAAAATTTAGCTAATCCGAGGCCAGAAAGTAATGGTTGACAGGGACCTTGCGGAACGAGCTATGACGCTAATACTCCAGATTTTCTTTTAACCTGTAGGCTTTAGCGGCCTCATCGAGTTCAGAGCTGAGGCTATCATCATATCGGAAGTTGAGCAGCCTCCACTCGTCTGACGGCTTGTAGAACAATAGCGAAAATCGAAGCGGTTGTCGGTCATACCTCACCATGAAGGTGTATAGCGTCAGACGGTCACCAACGGATTTTGTAGTTATCAATTCATGCCCGGCATAGTCACCGAGCAACTTAAGGGTGCCATTGAGCTTGAATTTCACATTCTCAATCTGATCTTTCGCATCATCCATCCATACGTTCGTAGAAAAAAGGTAGTCGATTGCCTCATTAGGGCTCTCTTTCCCATAAAGATTAAAAAACTTATCAAGGATCTGTTGAGGATCATGCTGACCAAACGAACCAAGCCAGCAGAATTGCAGAACAACAATAATGGATAATTTCATAGTTCAAGTATTAGGTAAATAACAAATAGCCGTACCTCACGCCTCCGTATCAAAAAACTTCTCCATCAACACCCACTTCTCTCCCGGTTTGGCAAAGGGCAGCGCCTGCTGATACTGCCACATCAGCGCCTCCCATTTTTGAACTGCAGGGTTCGCTTCATCTATGCGTGCTTTGGCGGCGAAGTCGAAGTCGTCGGCAACTTCAATGATCATGAACATGCGGTTGCCCGCGCGGAAGATCTCCATGCGTTCAATGCCGGAGTCGCGGATACTCTTAAGTATCTCCCTGGGAATGGGTTTATGATGTTGTTCATATTCGGCAATGCGTGCCGGATCATCTTTAAGGTCAAGCGCAAGGCAGTATCGCTTCATGCCGTTACGGGTTTGATCTTGTACCCACGCCAGCCATAGTACACCACGGCCAGGAAACACGCAGCCGGCAGGAAGAACGCCTGCTGAATACCAATGTTATCGGCAATCATCCCCATGAACGGCGGAAGGATCGCGCCGCCGACAATCGCCATAATGATGAACGACGATCCAAGCTTAGTATGCTTGCCAAGATCTTTCACACCCAGTGCGAAGATGGTCGGGAACATGATCGACATGAAGAAGTTGACCGCCAACACTGCGTAGACCGCAACATGGCCCTCGGCGAAGACGCCTGTGAGGCACAACAGCGATGCCAACACGCCATACGTCCTCAACAGTTTGTAGTCTTTAATCACCGTCATCAATGCCGTACCGATAAAGCGACCCGCGACGAACAAGAAAGTCCCTATCGCAAAAAAGTTTTTCGAAGCCATCTCCTTGGTGGTCCCCGGGATCAACTCAGTGATGTAGTCGATGCTCAATCCCCAGATACCCGCCTGCGCGCCGACGTAGAGTAACTGTGCAAACACGGCCCACATCAGGTGTTTGTTTTTAAAGATCGCCTTGTCAAACTCGAGTTTCTCGGTCTTTGCAGGCTCAGGCATCTTCGTCATCCAGAACAACAATGCCACCAACAGCACCACGCACGCAATCATCCCATAGGGCAGGATCACGGCTTCTGCTGCCGCCTGCTTTTCGGCAAGGGTCGTCATCTCCCCCTCATTGCCGGCAAAGATGAACTGCCCCGCAATCACGGGACCTACCACCAGCGCAACGCCGTTAAAGGACTGCGAGAAATTCAATCGTTGAACAGAGGTCTTCGCCGGACCAAGAATCGTCACATAAGGATTCGCGGCCGTTTCCAAGAAAGCAAGTCCGCTCGCAATGATGTACAATGCAACAAGGAAAAAGCCGAAAGTCAACAGGTACGCCGACGGAATGAACAACAATGCACCCAATGCGTATAACAACAGCCCGGTGAGGATCCCCTTCTTGTAGCTATAGCGCTCCATGAACAGGCCCGCGGGAATCGCGATCGTAAAGTAACCGAGATAGAAAGCCGTCTCCACCAGATAGGCCTGCGCCCTGCCAATTTCAAAGACGGGCTGAAAATGCGAGATCAGCGCGGCATTCAATATGTTCGCCATCCCCCAAAGGAAGAACAGGCTGGTCACAAGGATAAACGGAACGAGGTAGCGTTTGCCTGTCTCCGCGGACGTCGATAGCGTAGTGTCGGGTTGTAGCATCTTGGTTATTGGTAGTTGGTTGCTGGGGTTGACTGCTGGGAGTGTCAGATTACGCGTTCAGTGCACTGACGGATCGGTCGAGGTGAACATAGCCGCCGTCGACGTGGATGAGTTGACCTGTGGTATGGCTCGATCGTTCCGACAACAAAAAGGCCGCCATGTTGGCAATCTCTTCGGGGGTAGTCATGCGATTACCCAGAGGAATCCGCGCGTTGATTTCACGAAGGGTTTCTTCGGGGTTTGGCAGCGTGCGAATCCATTTCTCATACAACGGTGTGTATGATTCGGCCACGATGATCGCGTTAACGCGGATGCCGTACTTCAACAACTCGACGGCCCATTCACGCGTAAGTGCATTGCGGCCACCGTTAGACGCCGCATAGGCTGACGTTGCGCCTTGCCCGGTTTCGGCGACCTTGGATCCGATATTGACAATCGCGCCCTTCGTCTTCTTTAACTCGGGCAACGCGTGATGCGCCATAAGGTAGTAATGCACCAGGTTCTTGTGAAGCGACGCCATGAACGCCTCATACGACCCATTTTCAAGGTTCACCCCGTCGTTCACGCCGGCGTTGTTAACCAGCCCTTCAATCCGACCGTAATGCGCAACGATTTTCTCGACGGCATTTCGGCATGCTTCCGGACGTGTCAGTTCGGCCACGACCTGAAAACCTTTGCCTCCGATTTTTTCGAGTACTGCTTTGTTGTCGGCTTCATTACGGCCGACAATAGCGGGCAGTGCGCCCTCCCGGGCGAGGACTTCAACGATACCTTCGCCGATGCCCTTTGCACCACCGGTAACGATGATGACTTTTTCTTTAAGTTGCAGATCCATAGTTAAAGATTGTAAAATCTTTTCGCATTGCCGCCGAGAATCTGTTTCTTCTCCGCGGTCGAGAATGCTTGGAGATATCTTTGAACGATCGAAAATTGCTCGTCATAGGTCGCCGCCACCAGGCACACGGGCCAGTCGGAACCGTACATCAACCGTTGTGTGCCAAAGGCATTCATGACGGCATCAAGGTAAGGTACAAAGTCGCGATACTTCCACCCTGGCCATTTTGCTTCTGTCACCATGCCCGAAACCTTGCAATAGACGTTCGGAAAAGCGGCCAGCTCACGCATGTTCACTTCCCATTGTTTGCGGTCGGCCGTGACGATAGAAGGCTTCGCCAGGTGATCTACGACAATCTTCGTCTCCGGCACTTGCCGCAGAAACGCCAGCGCATCCTCCAGTTGGTAGTGATAAACCAGTAGATCATAGGTAAAGCCATAGCGACCAAGCGCTTGCACGCCATTGACGAAATGGGGCTGCAAAAGAAAGCCCGGCTTTTCACCCTGCACAATATGTCTGAAGCCCTTCAGCTGTTTCCGATCGGAGAAATGGGCCAGTCGTGCCTCTACCCGTGGATGCTGAAGGTCGACCCATCCGACCACCCCTGCGATAAAGTCGTTGTCGGCAGCCATCGACAACAGCCATTCCGTCTCTTCCTCGGTCTGGTCTACCTGCACTACTACCGATCCTTCGAAACCGTGCTTCTTCAGCAACGGTTGCAAATCGCCCGGAAGGAAATCCCGCCGGATGGCTTTCATATCGTCCGTAATCCACGCATGCCTGGTAGCGTCGTGGCGCCAGAGATGGTGATGGGCATCAATCATTCAAGTTTTAAGTTTTAAGTTCTAAGTTTTAAGTCGTCTGCAATCGTGAGGGGTTCTTCGTACCGAAAATTCTTGCAGCATTCAAGTATTAAGTTCAAAGTTCAAAGTTTTAAGTTTTAAGTTTTAAGTGTCGCAACCTCAAAAATGTTGAAGCGTGGTGATGGGTCGTTAGTCCTTTCAATCCTATTCACGCGACAGGCTCAGGGACCGGTGAGCGCGCATCCTTGCAACCTGCAACCTGCAACCTGCAACCTGCAACTTGCAACTTGCAACTTGCAACCTGTTCACCCCCACGCCCGGGCTACTTGCTTCTGTTCTCCCAGCCCCTCAATCCCTAGTTCAACGACATCGCCCGGTTTTAGATAGGTCGGCGGATTGAGCCCCATTCCTACGCCTGCCGGCGTACCGGTGGAAATGATATCACCAGGAAGCAGCGTCATGAACTGGCTGGTGTAACTGATCAGGTGCGGAACGCCAAAGATCAGATCGTTCGTGTTGCTATCCTGTAACATCTTGCCGTTCACCTTCAGCCATAGCCGTAGGTTGTCGTAGTTCGGCACTTCATCTTTCGTGACAAGATAGGGGCCTACCGGCGCAAACGTGTCAGCACTTTTTCCTTTCACCCACTGCCCGTTCCGTTCAAGCTGAAAGGCGCGTTCGCTATAGTCGTTGTGCACGCAAAAGCCCACCACATAGTTCATCGCATCGGCCTCTTCCACATAGCTCGCACGCTTTCCAATGACCACGGCAAGCTCCACTTCCCAGTCCGTCTTCTCGCTGTTGCGCGGAATGATGACATCCTCATTGGGGCCGGTGAACGACGTAGTCGACTTAAAAAACAAAATCGGTTCGGAGGGTAACGGCATCTTCGATTCAGCGGCATGCTTGCTATAGTTCAGTCCCACGCAAACAATTTTTGAAGGACGCGTAAACGGCGCACCCAGGCGTACGCCCTTGTCGACCCTGGGGAGCGATGCCTGTCTCGACTTGAACCAGACGGTCAACCGGTTTATCCCATCACTGGCAAAGAAAGCTTCACCAAAGTCCTCACCAAAAGAAGACACATCTATGATTTCATCGTTCAAAAGAATTCCGGGCTTCTCTTTACCTGCATCGCCAAAGCGTAAAAGTTTCATGTTTGTTGAATATTAGAAATTAGAAATTAGAAATTGGTCATTGGTCATTAGACGTTGGTCATTAGTCATTAGTCATTGGTCATTAGACATTAGACATTGGTCATTGGTCATTAGTCATTAGACATTGGTCATTAGACATTAGTCATTAGAAATTTAAATGACGAAGTATCTTCTCGGTAAAAGCACATGGATGATTTCAGCCAACTTTGAACTTTAAACTTCGAACTTTAAACTTTAAACTTTGAACTTTGAACTTTGAACTTTAAACTTAAACCTCACGTATTTAGTCGCATAAAGCCGCCATCAATCGGATAGTCGCATCCGGTAACAAAGCCGGCTTCTTCCGAGCAAAGGTACAATGCCAGTGCTGCAATCTCTTCAGGTTTGCCCATTCTTCCGATGGGTTGTGTTTTCGACAGCTTCTGAAACATCTCTTCTTCTTTACCGGGGTAGTTGGCTTTAAGGAAGCCGTCGACGAAAGCAGTATGCACGCGCGCGGGTGAAATACAGTTGCAGCGAATCTTGTCTGCGAGATAGTCTTTAGCAACGGAAAGCGTCATGCTCAACACAGCTCCCTTACTCATCGAGTAAGCGAAACGATCGGAAAGTCCTAACGTGGCGGCTACTGATGCAACGTTCAGGATGACACCTCCTCCCTGATTTTTCATTTGGGGGACCGCGGCGTACATCGTGTTATAGACGCCCTTGACGTTGACCTGGAAGACTTTGTCGAAGTCGCCCGTGTTGGTGGTTTCCAGTTTGCCTATATGGGCGATGCCAGCGCTGTTCACCAGAATGTCGACACGGCCGTGTTTCGCGACGATGTCTTGGAATACGTGCAAGACTTCCTGCTGATCAGCGACGTTACAACGTACAGCATGGGCGACGCCGCCGCGGGCGACAATCTCGTCACGGGCACTGACGAGGGATTTTTCGTTGAGATCAAGCAGGAAAAGGGTAGCGTCGCGTGTGGCAAAGACGTCGGCTATCGCTTTGCCGATGCCACTACCGGCGCCTGTGATAACAGTAATTTTCTTTTGGAGATCAAACATCGAGAGATTGGAAAAACTTAGTGACCGGGCGACGCCCCAAGGAACATATCCCACTCACTCCCCTGGTCGTTCATGTGGTCCTTGAGGAAGATAGAGTAGGAAGGCTTGGAGGGCTTTTTGCGAAGCATCATCCCCGCTTCTTCCGGGGTGTAGTCGCCTTTCCTGGCGTTGCATTTTTTGCAGGCGGTGACGAGGTTGGTCCAGGAGTCCACCCCACCACGCGCCCGTGGTATGACGTGATCGATGGTGAGGTCCTTGCGTGTTCCGCAGTACTGGCACTCGTTGCCATCGCGTTTAAAGATATTTTGACGAGTAAGATTAACGCCCTTGTAGGGGGCGTTGACATATCGGTTCAACCGAATAACGGAAGGCATAGGGAAAGCCTGGGTGACCGACCGGAGCTTGTGGCCATTTGCGGGACGTACCATTTCGCTTTTTTTGAGGTAGACGAGAATGAAAGCCCGCTCCACTGAGCATACCATCAGTGGGCTAAAATCCTGATTCAGCACCAGCACCCGCGAATTCATGAGGGTAAGATATAACCAAATCCGCTAACACGCAAAGCGAATTTTTCGGTGCGGAAGGCGTATATATCGATCAGTCGGGCAATATCCGGCGTAAAGCAGCCAGACGATGGGTAATCACTTTCGACTCGGTATGCAAAATACCTGCCTCCTGCAATGTGTCCACGCGCACTTTTCCGGAAGCGTGAATGATCTTGTTGTCGCCCAGCACGATCCCCGTGTGGGTGATCTTTCCCTTTTCATCCTGAAAAAAAGCGAGGTCGCCCTGCCTGCTCTCCTCCAGCGATTCAATGGCCCTGCCCTGCGTGGCCTGCTGCGAGGCATCACGCTGCAACTTGTACCCATTGATCTTGAACACCATCTGGGTGAAGCCCGAGCAGTCAATGCCAAACGGGCTTTTGCCACCCCATAGGTAAGGGCTGTTCAAATACTTGGAGGCCGTCGAGCGGAGAAACTCGATCTCCCGGCGCTGCCCGAGATTCTTCGATTCGCCGTTGAAGGCAAACTGCTCTTCCATCTTGAAAAGCTCGGCACTTGAGATAGGGATAATGCTACCGATCAGCACCATGACCGGACTTTTGTTATACAACAACGTCGATGTCAGATCGGTAGTGATCTTGAACTCGGCATGGTTGATGTGCTTGTAGTACTCAGCTGAAATGGAATGATGCTGCCTCCGGTCAATCCAGCCAACGTACTGGTCGAAGTCTATCCGGATGCGCAGCCATCCCTCATCGACCGACAATTCCTCCACCACATAGTGGTCGCCGAAAAGAAGCTGTGTGACCTGCTCACTACGGTGATCAGGCGTCCCGCGAACGGGCACAACACTCAGGCGGCAAACACCAAAATCAATTCCTTCCATGTCTAGCAGGGCCTATACACTAATGTTAATCACTATAAATTCAACGGTCAAATTTCATCCGGCTAAGCTCTCGTCGGGCATCGCGTTCCCTGATACTGTCGCGTTTGTCGTGCACCTTCTTCCCGCGCCCTAGGGCAATTTCCATTTTCGCAAAACCGCGATCGTTGATAAACAGGCGGGTGGGAATTAACGTAAGGCCTTTCTCTTCAACGCGCGCCTCGAGTTTCTTCAACTCGGCGCGCTTCAACAACAGCTTTCGCTCACGTGTTGCCTCATGGTTGTAATGCGTGCCTTGCGCGTAAGGTGTAATGTTCACACCTTTCACAAATAACTCCCCATTGTTAAAATAACCGTAGCCGTCCTGGAGGTTCACTTTCCCCTCGCGAATCGACTTGATCTCCGTACCCTTGAGCACGATGCCCGCCACGTACTTGTCCAGCAACTCGTACTCATACCCGGCCTGCCGGTTGCGGATGTTGACATCCTTCGCAAAACGTTGTTGCTTAGCCATGGTTGAAGATCGATCTTGGTTTGTCAGCGTTCACAATGCACACACCCTTTCGACGGAACCGTTCCGCATCCCGGATGAACGCACAAAGAAATACAATTTGAATCAAATTTTGGCATGAAACCGGTTTACTCCATTGTCAAAATCAAATTTGCCCTGTCAGCTCAAATCGGCATCCTTGCCAATGGGGTGACATCCAGGGGAGCGAAGTCGCTCTGGAGAAATTTGTAGTGGGCAGCCATCGCGATCATGGCCGCATTGTCGGTGCAATATTCAAATGCAGGAATGTGAACAGTTAGTCCCTCCTTTTCCGCGAGGGCGCTCAATGCCTGGCGTAGACCGCGGTTGGCCGACACCCCTCCCGCTATCGCCACCTCCAGGACACCCGTTTGCCGGGCGGCCTGTAACAGCCGGTCGAGCAGCATCGACACCAGGGTATGCTGAAGACTGGCGCAAATATCGGCAAGGTTGTTGGTGACAAAATCGGGATCCTTATGCTTTTCATCGCGGATAAAGTACAGGAACGCCGTTTTGATTCCGCTGAATGAAAAGTCCAGCCCGGGCATCACCGTCGCGGGGAACTGATAAGCATGAGGGTTGCCTGACTGCGCATACTGGTCGATCAGCGGTCCACCCGGGTACGGAAGACCGAGGATCTTTGCTGCCTTGTCGAAGGCCTCGCCCGCCGCGTCATCGCGTGTCTGACCGATCACCTCCATATCGAGGTAATCGCGGACAAGGACAATCTGGGTATGGCCGCCGCTTACTGTCAGGCACAAGAAAGGGAAACGGGGTCTTGGCTCATCGATGAAGTGCGCCAGTACATGGGCCTGCATATGGTTCACCTCAATAAGCGGGATGCGCAGCGCGAGGGCCATTGCCTTGGCGAACGAAACGCCGACCAGAAGGGAGCCGATAAGGCCCGGCCCGCGGGTGAACGCTATCGCATCAAGCTCCGTTTTGTCGAGGCCCGCCATGGCTTCCTGCACGACCATCACGATATTCTGTTGATGTGCCCGCGATGCCAGCTCTGGAACTACACCACCGTATTTTCGGTGGACCGCCTGTGAGGCGATAATATTATTGAGTACCTTCGCGTTTCTGATAACAGAGGCGGAAGTCTCATCGCATGAGGATTCTATGGCAAGGATAATGGGATGCATGATGAATAATGAACCGGCAAGTTATTAAAAATAGAATTCTAAAAGTGTCAGCCTACTTCCTGACTGCGCTGATATTCCTGATTGTTTCCGCCTTCCTCGTTCTGCAGATTCCTGCCGTCCAGAAAAAGATCGTAAAGCGCTACCTCCGCGGCTTTTCCGAGGTCACTGGATTCAAGGCAACCATTGGCGATTTCACCCTGTTGTGGTTTGACCGGCTCGAACTTCAGAACGTCGAGGTGATGGACCTGGAAAACAACCGCATGATCGCGATCAGCAACCTGCTGATCAACTTCGAATTGTCACAACTGACCGACAACCGAAACATCAACATCGACGCGGTCTCCCTTGACTCAGCCAACGTCTTTGTTACCCGCATCCATGAATCGGATACCTCCAGGGATTTAAACATCAATATTTTTATCAATCGTATCAATGAAAACTACGGAAACCACGAGCGAACCGGCCATTCATCGCGAATTAACATCGGCGAAGCCATTCTAAACCAAAGTAATTTCACTTACGTGGATCCTGACCGCGACTCAATCAAAACAAGCTTTAACTACCATCAGTTCTCTGTCGACATCGATGAGGCCAGGCTGCAAAACTTTCTCGCGCTGGGCGACACCATTCAGTTCAGGATGCT
>CAYMWA010000116.1:0-11317 GCA_964393795.1 uncultured Roseivirgaceae bacterium | reverse complement strand
AAAACTCCTTCTTCACGTGAAAGAAGAACCCATCTTCGCCGTCGGCGTTGAAGCTGTATTCGAAGCGAAGGACGATGTCGTAGAAACCTACTACGTCAAGGCCGAGGCCGGTGCCGAACAGGAGTTTGTCGGATAGTCTTTCATTGAGGTCCAGGGAGGCATAGTAAGGGTAGTTTTTTACGTAACCCATATCGGCGTAGGTTTTCAGGTAGATGGCGACGGGCACGTGTCTGAACTGGCGTAGCGGCATATCCGCCCAGTGATAGTTGCGGCTGAAAATCCGTTTTTTGAAAGTGGTCTTGTTGAGGAGGTACCAGGGGCCTTCGATGACATACAATTCATATCCCCGGACAAACTGTTTGCGTTCGCCGAGTACGCCGTAGTTGACATAGGAAAGGTCTCGCGGATAGCTGTAGTAAGCGTTGAAGTTGTTGGAAATATAAAAGCCCTTCCTCAGATCGAGGTAGCGCGAGTAGATCATGCTGGTCTCGAAGTTGTTGAGGTCCTCACTGATACCGAGGCCGTTGTGCGCGGCATAAAACAGGAATTGATTTCCGCTGAGCGGATAGGCCCCGACATCGCGGTGATCGGAATTGAATTGATACGAAAGGGTGAGGTACTCCTGCTCGGGTGTTTCCCCACCGATATAGTTCGCATTCGAGTCAAGGACGATGGCGTTGACGCGCATGTTATTGTAGGTCAGGTTGACCGAATGTGTCTTGTAAAAAATTCTGCGATAACTGTAGGTGATGCCCGCGCTTCGTTCGTTGCGCAGTACCTGATCGGATTCGGCAAATTCGTATTTATGATCGCGGGTTTGATAGGCGAGGTTCTTTGTCTCGCGATAGCCGAAGTCGATGGCGATGCCGTGTTTTTGTCCCTTGTCAATGTATGGAAACCGGTACATCAGGTCGAACCTGCGCTGAAAGCCAAACTGTGCCACGAAACGAAGGGTCTCATTCCGGCCACGCATGTTAAATTGATACAACCGCATGCCGTAGTTTACGCGCTTGAAGTCGTGATCATAGTTCGTCCACCACTCATTGAAGTTGCGGTCTGACAATTCAAAAATCGGCGATGGAAAAGTATACCATCGTTCGTTGAGGTCGATCACGAGGTCGACCTTGTTGTCTTCAAGCGGAAAGGTGCGGATTTCTACTGTGTTAAAGAGGCGCGTGTTGATCAGCTTCTGCTCGTCCTCTTCGAGAATTTCCGGCAAGTTCAAATTGAAAATGATGTCGCCCGGTTTCAGGCTCATTTCACGAAGAATGATATTGTCGCGTGTCAGGCGATTTCCAACGAGTAGGATGCGGTTTATCGCAACAAACCGGCCAATGCTGTCGGCGGTGGTGCGGGGATTGTACGCTTGTCCATCCGAAATGGCGGATGGCGGCCGCGGTGGGATGACCTGACTGCTTTGGGCAAAGGAAAAAGAACTGAGAAAAATGAGAATAATCGCCATCCCGATACCGCTATATCACTGATTATTACCAACGTATTTTTTCCACCGATCAGGTGACCTTGCCCTTATTTCTGTGTGAGTAGAGCAATATGAAGATTCCGGCAACTACAAGCGGAATACTAAGGATTTGTCCCATGTTCAGTGGCAACGAATCTTCGAATGAAACCTGGTTTTCTTTGATGAACTCGTAAAGGAATCGCAATCCGAAGCAAACGATCAGGAAGATACCCAGCAAACGGCCCGGCGGAAGTTTTTCCTTGTGTTTGCGCCAGATCCAAAACAACAGGATGAATAGAAATACACACGATATGGATTCATACAGTTGCGCAGGATGCCGGGCGATGCCAGTGGTGTGAATCCGCGCCCCCAGGGTACCGTCGTCCTGACGGATGATCTCGTAATCGAGCGGACCGTCTCCTTCATCGAAGTGCTCGTACAGCCGGTTAGACAGCAGATCATCGACGGTATATTCCAGCATGCTGCGTGCCTGTTGTTCTTCGATGCCCCGATTAAAAAAGATATAGATCGAGATGGGAACACGTCCGTTCTCGGATTTCACGTCTGTTTCGCGTTTGCGGAAAGAAACCGACTCCACCAGGTTTCCCCGGTCAAACCGGTCGTCTTCCAGTGCGGAGGTGAGCGAATGGGCAAATACCACTCCCTGGGGGGCATCCGTCGGAAGACCGATAATTTCGGAGTTGAAGAAGTTTCCGAGTCTGATGAGCGCACCGGTGAGGGCGACGAGAATAACGATGCGGTCAACAACCCGCAAGAAGTCCTGACCGGGTTTCTTTTTACGGCTGTACAGCCACAGGGCAAACAAAATACCAAAGGCGCCTCCGTGGCTCGCTAGCCCTTGAAGTCCCGTGAATCGGAATGGATCCAGCTCAAAGGGTAAAAAGATACTGAGCGGCTGTTCCCAGATAATTTCCGGCTGATAAAAGATCACATGACCAAGGCGGGCGCCGACAATGGTGGCCACCACCATGTAAATGGTCAGTGTATCGACATCGGCTTCGGGTTTACCTTCCTTTCTGTAGATGTAATATAAGATCTGCTGGCTTATCAGGAAGCCCAGCGCAAAGAACAATCCATACCAGCGAAGTTCGAAGGAGCCGGCGGAAAAGATCTGGGGGCTACCATTCCAAATGATGTAACTAAGTAAAGCCATAACAGCAAATATAGCAGGGGTTCATGATTAGACACGCCGGATGAGGTTATTTTTGGCGGTTGGTTTTTGGCTTTTGGCTATTGGCTTTTGGCTTTTGGCTTTTGGCTGTTAGCTTTTGGCGGTTCTCCTTAATCCTTGACTTTTCCCGCCAATAGCCAACAGCCAACGACCAATAGCCAACAGCCAACAGCCAATAGCCAGCTAAAGCTTTTCCAATTCGTCTTCAAACCCGGAGGAAAGTATCGGAAACCGGCACCAGCTGCGCGGATCGACGTTAAAATCGTCGAGGTGAAAAGCAGGGGCGAAGCGCTCGCGTTTCCACTGATTCTGCGCCCAGAGGCGGAAGAATTTGCGGACGTACGCTTTGATGGCCTGAGGATCGCCATCCTGAGCCATCGCTTCGCAGACTTCAGCGGGCGATTTCCGTTCAAGGATGGCCAGTCGCTCGATCCTGACGAGGATCGGATAGGGCATGAGGTCGTCCTCATCGCGTTGCTGGCGTTCCAGTGGCCGGAGCTCCGCCGTGGGCTGTAAGCCGTTGATGGCTTTCAGCCCGGAGTGATCCAACGCATTTTCAGCCCACTTGAGCCATTGCAGAATGAAAACTTTGCTAAGTCCGGCAATAGGGGCGAGGCTGCCGCTGGTATCGCCGTCCATCGTCGCATAACCTACATCGCCTTCACTGCGGTTGGAAGTAGTCAGCAATACGGCACGCCTGACGTTGGCCAGCATCCAGATGACGGGCGAGCGGGCACGGGCCTGCACGTTCTGCAAGGTGATGTCGTCTGTTTGCCAGGTAAGTGTTTTTCCCAGTGCCTTTTCTATCGTGGTGGTGTAGTGCTCGACCACGTCATCGATCGTCCACTGGTGGAATTCGGCACCGATGCTCGTAGCAAGCAGTCGGGCGGCGGCAAAGGTTGCCGCTGAAGAGTTCTTTGTGCCCTGGTAGGCACAGGCCAGCAATTTTCCGACGGCGGTTTTCCATTCGCCGTTCACTTCCGCTTCGTCAAGTGACAAGGTTTTACAGAACCGGTGCCATCCGAGCGAAGCGGAGGCACGTTTCACCATTTCGGCTACCAGCACGGCACAAATGCCCGAATCGGCACCACCGCTGAGCGAAACCACGAAGCCGCGGGCTGCGCTCTTTCTGATGTAGTCATACAGGCCGAGCGCGATGGCGCGCGTAACCTCCTCGTTGGTTTCGATGGCGTCGGCTTCGTAAGGCGCCGGCTCGCTTTGGTGGTTGGCGAAGTCGATGTCACAGATGAGCAACTCATAAGGGCGAAAGGTAAGGCGCTCGTTGGCGGCCAACCGTACGCCGCTCCGCGAGATGATTATGTCACCGTCATAGATCATGCGCCCTGCCTCGTTTCCCAACAGGTTGACGAAGAGGTATACGCAATTGAAGCGCTCGGAACCGCCTGTCACCACCTCTTGCTCTCGCAGAATGCTTTTGCCCATGGCGTAGTGACTGGCGCTGGGGTTGAGGATCAAGTCGATGCCCCGCTTCGAGAGTCCGTAGCCGGGGCGGCGTTCTTTGCGCCAGCCATCTTCACAGATCTCAAAGCCAAAGCGGACGCCGTCAACTGTGTAGACAATATCGCCCACTTTGAATCGGTCGCTGCCAACAGTGTAGTCGGAGACCACGCCGGGCGTACCCGCTGTGAACCAACGGGGTTCATAGTGTACGCCATCGCGGGCGAGATTCTGCTTGAAAGTAATACCGAGAATTTGCTTGTCGCGGATGACACACGCGGCATTGTACGTGTCACCCTTGAAGCGGAAAGGCAATCCGACGGCGACCGTTATGTTTTCGCATACCTCGCGAATCCGCAGTACTTCCTGCCATGCGCGGGCGGGAACCCATTCGCTGAGAAAGAGGTCTTCGCAGCCGTATCCGGTGATGCACAATTCCGGAAAGCACAGGATGGCGACGCCCTGTCCTTTCGCTTCTTCGATAGCATGGATGATATTGCTGGTATTGTTATGCCAGTCAATGGGTGTTTGGTTAACGGTTGCGCCGGCGATTTTCAATTTTCTTAACAGTTGTTTGTCGTGAATGGTGAGTGGTGAATGGTGAATCCTGAGCCGTGACCCGCTACTCACAACTCACCACTCACTAGTCGAATATTCCGAGCATCTCGCAGGTCTTAAAGGCGGCATCCTGCTCGGCCTTTTTCTTACTATTTCCATACCCTGTGCCTTTCGGTTCGTTGTCGACCAGCACTTGTGCGGTAAACTCCTTGTGGTTCCGTGCTTTTGCGACATTGACGATCTCGAAACGCACCTCCTTGCCTTCGTGCTGTGCCCATTCGATGATCTTGCTTTTGAAGTTTGAATTAGAGTTTACCAGTTGTTCGATATCGTAATTCGGTGCGATCATCTTGTCGATGATGAACTTGCGCGTTCGCAGGAAGCCCTTGTCGAGATAGATTGCGCCGACGATGGCTTCGAGCGTGTTGCCGAGGATGACTTGCTGCAGGTGAGCGTTCTTGCTGTCAAACTGAACGATGTTGGCGACTCCGATTTTTCGTGCAAGTTGGTTCAGGGCCTCGCGGTTGACCAGGCGGGAACGGATTTCAGTCAGAAAGCCTTCGGGTTTGAAAGGAAATTTTTTGAACAAATAGTCAGCGACAGCCGCTCCGAGGATCGCATCGCCCAGGTACTCGAGCCTTTCATTGGATTCTTTAAGGCCGTGCTTGTTTTCCTGAGCGATCGAGCTGTGGAGGGTGGCGAGACGATACAGTTCCAGATTGGAAGGCGTAAGTCCGGCAATGTTCTGGATGGCCCTGATCAGCTTTTGATCGTTCGTTGTTTTGCCTTTCGGGATTTTAAGGATTCTCCAAACCAAGCGACATCAATTAGTAATGAACTGGTAATTTAACAATAATAACAAAAGTTAAAACCGCATCGTTATCCGGATTTTTGTATTTGTTGTTGAAGCCAGCTTTATACTTTCCGCAGCAAGATCGAGAAGTTGTGTCCGCCGAAGCCGAAGGTGTTGCTCAGCGCAACGTTCACCGGTCGTTCCTGGGCTTTGTTAAAAGTCATGTTCAGTTTCGGGTCCAGTTCCGGGTCGTCGTTGAAGTGGTTGATGGTCGGAGGGACGACCGAATGCTGGATAGCCATGAGGCATGCGATCGTTTCGATTGCGCCGGCGGCACCGAGCAGGTGACCGGTCATGGATTTTGTGGAGCTGATATTCATTTTATAGGCGTGATCGCCAAAGACCTTTTGGATGGCCTTGATTTCGCCTATGTCACCGAGTGGTGTTGAGGTACCGTGTGTATTAATGTAGTCGACCGCTTCAGCCGCGATGCCGGCGTCTTCCAGCGCATTGTACATGACCTGGATGATGCCCGAGCCGTCGGGATGTGGCGCGGTGATGTGGTAAGCGTCGGCAGACATTCCACCGCCGATAATCTCGCCATAGATCTTCGCGCCGCGTTTTTTAGCGTGCTCGTATTCTTCGAGAATGAGGGCGCCGGCGCCTTCGCCAAGAACAAAACCATCGCGATCCTTGTCATAGGGTCGCGAGGCTGTTTGGGGCGAATCATTTCTTTCAGAGAGCGCCCGCAAAGCGTTAAATCCGCCTACTCCGGCTTCACACACAGCAGCTTCCGATCCGCCTGATACGATAATATCCGCTCTGCCCAGCCTGAGATGTGTGAACGCATCATACAAAGCGTTGGTAGAGGAGGCGCAAGCGGAAACCGTAACGTAATTCGGTCCTCTGAATCCGTACTTGATAGAAATATGACCTGCGCTGAGGTCGGGAATCATCTTCGGGATAAAGAATGGATTGAATCGCGGTGTACCGTCACCTTTCGCATAAGATTTGACTTCTTCCTGAAAGGTAAGCAATCCGCCAATGCCGGAACCCCATATAACGCCAACGCGGTTGGGATCAATGTCCTGGACAGGTATTTGCGAATCTTTGACGGCTTCGTCAACGGCGACCATGGCATATTGAGTGAAGGGATCCATTTTGCGGGCCTCCTTGCGGTCCATGAAATTGCCTACATCGAAGTTCTTGACTTCGCAAGCGAATTTTGTCTTAAATAAAGCGGGGTCAAAGCGCGTAATCGCGGCAGCACCACTATCTCCCCTTTTTAGCCCTTCCCAATACTCTTGAAGGGTATTTCCGATTGGGGTGAGTGCACCAAGGCCTGTAACGACTACTCGCTTCAACGTCATGTTCTAAGGTGTGTGAATGTAGAAAGGCAGTTATCAATTATTTCTTAACGTTTTGTTCCAGGTAGGAGATTGCCTGGCCAACAGTTGAGATGTTTTCGGCCTGATCATCGGGAATCGAGATGTTGAATTCTTTCTCGAACTCCATAATAAGCTCTACAGTATCGAGAGAATCGGCGCCAAGATCGTTGGTGAAGCTGGCCTCGGGGGTGACCTCTGATTCTTCAACACCCAGCTTTTCGATGATGATCTGTTTTACTTTTTGTGCAATTTCAGACATGTTTTTTCTGTTTAAAGATTTAAAAATCTCTGCAAAGAAAGAGATTTACGGCAATATTGTCAAACTTTTTTGATCTTGCCCAAACAGGCCTAAATGGCGAGTTTCGACGAGAAAATGAAGAAAAGCAAGCTGATAATCGACTATGAATTTGACTTCGGTCTTTGGGGTGTCACTACGGCTGCCCGGGGCTACAAGCTGGCCTGGGAGATTAATCAACACCTTGGAATTCGTCTTGTCAAACAGCCTGACCTGGTCGTGGGCTTCAAAAACAATGAGGAAAAAAGCTTTTCCTTCTACGCTTATCAGACCCCCCTCAATCGTTTGAAACTCTTTAAAAACAGACCGAGTGACCAGGATTCCGGAAAGTATTTCTTAATACCTGAGTTTCCTCATTATGATTTCATAATTTTGGCGGCCATGGAAGAATACCACACGCAGGAACTGCTACAACAGATCCGGTCCATCCCGTCAGTGGAACTGGTCGCTTCTATACCACTTGAAGGTCTGAAGTCAAAATCCAACTTCATCTTTTGAATCTTCATGAGAACCGGCACATTGTATACCTACACGATCCTATATAGACTTACCCTGAACTTTTATGTTTGAGAAATCTTCATTCAACAAAACCAAAATCGTAGCCACTGTAGGGCCCGCATCAAGCTCAAAAGACATGTTGCGGGCATTGATTCGCGAAGGCGTAGATGTCTTTCGCCTTAATTTTTCGCACGGCACCCATGAAGATCACTTGAAGGTGATCAACAATGTCAGGGAACTGAACGCCGAGCTGGGGTCTACGGTATCGTTGTTGCAAGACCTGCAGGGACCTAAGATCAGGGTACAGGAAGTACAGCCGGATACGGTGCTCGATAGTGGTCAGGAACTTGTCATCACCACACGCCAGCTGCTCGGCAACAAGGAGATCGTCAGCACTTCCTATACTTCACTTCCACGCGACGTGAAGTATGGCGACCTTATCCTTATTGATGATGGAAAAATTGAACTGAAAGTCAAAGAAGTGCGGGAGGCGGAAGTGCTGACCGAGGTGATCTACGGCGGCCCGCTCAAATCCCGTAAAGGGATCAACCTGCCGTTTACGAAAGTCTCTGCGCCCTCCCTCACCGAAAAAGACTTTATCGACCTCGAGTTCGGCATTGAACAGAAGGTCGACTGGATTGCGCTGTCGTTTGTGCGAAAAGCGTCGGATATTAAGGAGTTGCGTGACATCCTCGATGCACGCAAGTCGACGTCGAGAATTGTTGCCAAAATCGAAAAGCCGGAAGCGTTGAGTAATGTCGACGACATCATCAATGCCACGGATGCCGTGATGGTCGCACGGGGTGACCTGGGCGTGGAAATATGGCTGGAAGAGGTGCCGATGGTGCAGAAGATGCTCATCGAGAAATGCAACAAGGCAGGTAAGCCGGTGATCGTTGCCACCCAAATGATGGAAAGCATGATCGAAAACCCCCGACCCACGCGTGCTGAAACGAACGATGTCGCCAACGCGGTCATGGATGGTGCCGATGCACTGATGCTTTCCGCCGAAACCGCAGCAGGGAAATTTCCGCTTGAAGTGATCCGCTCGATGGTACGCACCATCGCTTCTGTGGAGAAAAACCCGGACATCTATTTCAAGTTCCGCGATGTCAATACTGACACGCCCGCCTTTATGAACGACAGCCTCGTGCTGGCGGCCTGCAAGCTCGCCAAAGATGTTGGAGCCAAGGCGATAGTCGGAATGACCTCGTCAGGCTATACCGCGTATAAGTCGTCATCACACCGGCCCAACGCTAATATCTTCGTCTTTACAGGAAACCACGCACTGATCAATGCGATGAGCCTTGTCTGGGGTACGCGTGCCTATCATTATGACAAGACGAATTCGACTGACGAAACCATCTCCGATGTAGAGTCGATACTCAAAGAGGAAGGACACGTTAAATCAGGCGATATCTTTATTTTCCTTGCCAGCATGCCCATCCAGGAACGCGCCCGAACTAACACATTAAAAATAAACGTCGTCAAGTAGGGACACGGCTTGCCCGTGTTCATGTCTACGCCCATGGATATAGTCGATGGTCCATGGTCGATAGTCGATAGTCCATGGTCCATAGTCCATGGTCGATGGTCGATGGTCGATGGTCGATAGTCCTACGCGGTGCGATGCGGTTCCGCCATGATTATTGTTTCGCGTTCAACTACCACCGCACCCGCGGGTGCTCCCTTGCGTTTCCGAACGAATTTTTTTGGTGTCACGATCACCGGAGCCAGGGCTTCGTTTTTTCGTTTTGAATAGTGTGCCGCCAACGATGCGGCATAGGCGATGACATCTTTCGGAAAATTTTTCCCCGCCTGATGTTTGATCAGAACATGTGATCCCGTCACGTCTTTCGCATGCAACCACAGGTCGTCTTTGTAGCTGAATTTCAACGTGAGGGCATCGTTGCTTTGTGCATTCCTGCCTACCCATATTTTATAGCCCATGAATTCAAATTCATGGAAGGGCAGTGCTTCGGATGCACGACCAGCCGATTTTTGCTGCACACCTTCGGTGATCGATCGCAGTGTCTTTAAGTCGGACGCGCTTTCGATCGCTGCGATTTTTTCCTGCAACATCTCCTGTTCCCGCTGCTTTTGCACAATCGAATGTTTCAGCTGGTCGATTTCGATGTGTTGGTTCTTGGCCTTCCTGTAGTACAACTCGGCATTCTTCTGCGGGCTGAGCGCTTTCTTGAGTTTTATTCGTTCAGGGCGATTGCCGGCGTAGAAGTTTTCGAGCGTGACGTCTTCGGCGTCTTTCGGTATGCGGTGGAGGTTGGCCATGATGAGGTCGGCCCATACCTTGTAGGGCAAGTCACGCTGCAGTTCGGACAGGCGCCGGGCGTTCTTGTCGCAATAGGCCTGTCCGGCGTTGATTTGTGTCCGCAAGGTCGCCAGTGCCGAATGGCGCTCCCGGTCGAAGGCGTAGTCGTGGATAAACGCGTGATAGTAGGCGTTTGCCGCGGCGATGGGGTGCGTCAATACTTCTCTTATCTGACCGGTCTCGATGAGTGAAAGCGCGGGCTTTCCGTCGATCAACGTGATGTAGTACGGTGGATGTTCGAACTGCGCGCGTAGCGATTGAATCAAATCCCATTGTATCGGAAGTGCTGCATCAAAAAAACCTTGCTCCGACAAATAGCGCCACACCAGTTTCCCGAAAGTGAAATAAAGACGCTTCAGATCATCCGCGTGTTGCTGGAAAGCCTCATAACTCCAGTCGATATCGCGGTCAAGCGTGCGAAGATCGAGCCTGAGATCGGCATCGACGTTGTTTCTGAAGCGTTGAATAGCCTCTCCGTTGTGAAAGAGCACAAGGTTGGTGCGGTTGCCATGCATTTTGAAAAGCAGCACGTAGTCATCGGAAAAGGCGATGCTGAAACTTCGCTCATTGCGGTATTGGCGTACGCCGGTCACGCGTCGCCCGACAAGTTCCGGGAAAAGGTCGACGCTGTTCTTGCGCGCGCGCTGAAACTTTTCAGGGAAAGAGAGGCAGCTGAGCTCAGGCGCTGAACTTGTGCGAATAAGAAACGACCCGTCCCGTGTTTCGAACCGTAGCACAAGTTCGTCCTTGCTTTGGCTGAAACACTCAGAAACTACAGCACCTGATAGAATTGATTCAAGGGTACTGCTGAGTTGCCGCAAAAAGTAGAAGTTGTTGTGCAATTGAAGAATGTGTTAATGTGTTAATGTGTTAATGTGTTAGTGTGTTCATGTGTTCGTGTGTTGATGCTTTGCCCGACATAGCCCGCGTATGGCTGAAGCGCGGCGGCGAAGTCGGGTGTTAATGTGTTAATGTGTTAGTGTGTTCATGTGTTCATGTGTTGATGCTTTGCCCGACATAGCCCGCGTATGGCTGAAGCGCGGCGGCGAAGTCGGGTGTTCGTGTGTTCGTGCGCGTCGCGATCGCTGAGGCTGACGAGAGGTGTTAAGGGTGTTTGGATGTTGCGGTGTTGGGGAGAATCTGCCGGACACCCTCCGAGCCCCCTGCTTCCCATTCACGTCTCACGTCTCACGTCTCACGTCTCACGATTCACGACTCACGATTCACGTCTCACGATTCACGAAAGCAGCCTGACGAAACATGATCAGCGTACGACCGCCAAGCCGCACGCACCACGCACCACTCACCACTCACCACTCACCACTCACCACCTTCAATCCATCATAA
>CAYMWA010000115.1:0-11431 GCA_964393795.1 uncultured Roseivirgaceae bacterium | reverse complement strand
GTGATTTATCGCCAGATGCAATTTATGTTGAACAAAAAGCTGGGCTTTGACAAGGAACAGGTCATTCTTTTGCGAGGCACCGATGCGCTAGGTCAGAAGCTGGAACCATTCAAGGCGTCATTGCTCAATCTTTCGCAGGTACAGCATGTTTCTGTTACTGACTATCTTCCAATCTCCAATACAAAGCGCAATGGCAATACTTTCTGGACTGAGGAGAATGCAGGAAAAAACAATGGTGTATACGGACAATTCTGGCGCGTAGATGAGGACTATGTGAAAACGCTGGGCCTGACGCTTGTCGCCGGCCGCGACTTTGACGCTACACGTGCCAGCGACTCGCTGGCGGTGCTCATCAATCAAGAGTTGGCGCGGCAGCTCAGACTTGAGAATCCCGTCGGCGCCCGGATCAGCAACGGTGCTGCTGTGCGGACAGTGATAGGCGTGGTCGAAGACTTTCACTACGAGTCTATGAAGAAAACGATCAGTCCGTTATGCATTGGCCTGGGACGAAGTTCCGATATGACTGCCATCAAAGTGTCGACCGCCGATTTCCAGGGTACGCTCGCCGCCATCAAAGAGGTATGGAAGTGGTTTGCACCTGACCAACCCTTTACCTACGGATTTCTTGACGAGCGCTTTGCCGCCATGTATGCAGATGTAGAACGCACGGGAAGGATCTTCACCTGCTTTGCCGGCTTCGCCCTGATCGTCGCTTGCCTTGGATTGTTCGGACTTTCCGCCTTCATGGCCGAACAACGCGGCAAGGAAATCAGCATACGTCTTGTGCTGGGCGCTTCGGTCAGGAGCATCTTTCAGTTGCTGACGGGGCATTTTGTCCGTCTCGTGCTGATTGCATTTGCTATCGCTGCGCCGGCAGCATGGTACCTGATGCGACAATGGCTGCAGGAGTACGCCTTCCGCATCGACATCACCTGGGATATCTTTGCGATTGCAGGCGTCACGGCCATTGCCATCGCCGTTCTAACTGTCAGCATACAATCGCTGAAGGCAGCGCTGACCAATCCGGTCGAGGCGTTGAAGGTGGAGTAGAGAGGAGAGGGTACTCTGACGCGCCGACGGAAGGCCCTGTTTCAGAGGTGTTCGGTTGCAAATCCGACATACCGCCGACAAAGCTTTTGTGGTTCAGGATTACACCTTATTTTGCAAGACTACACAACCTTGTATGATGCACGTTCTGGTAAAAACGAAATTATATACCATGATGAGAGTAACCCTGATAGTTGTCGCGCTGCTGTCCTTCTACGGACCAACAAATGCACAGGACATTTCGTATACCGACGCGGCAACGCTGACTTTGTACGGCAAGCCGGATGTTTCGGGTCCGCGTTATCACCGTGTTGACACGGCGCGCTACCCGGATATGCCGGCATCGGTGAAGTTTTTGTCGACCCATGCATCGGGGCTGGTGATCGCTTTTAAAACGAACAGCACGGAAATACATGCACGATGGCAGATAAAAGATCCCGTCAGGTTTTACAATAATATGACGACGATTGTCAGCAGGGGGCTTGACCTTTACATCAAACGAGACGGCGAGTGGATTTTCGCCGGAGTCGGGAGACCCGGTGACGGTCCTTCAGTGTCGCGCAGAATGGTGGCCAACATGGCAGAAGGAGAGAAGGAATGCCTGCTCTACCTTCCCCTTTATGATGAGCTGATCAATCTTGAGATCGGCGTAGAGAATGGCAGCTGGGTTCGTCCGCTGGAAATTCCCTGGAACGGAAAGGTGGTAATCTACGGGTCAAGCATCACCCAGGGTGCATCAGCTTCTCGACCGGGCATGGCCTATCCTGCACAGCTCGAGCGTCACTTAGGATATGAATCTGTTAATCTCGGCTTTAGTGGAAATGGCAAGATGGAAGAAAGCGTGGGACGGATGGTTGCCGATATCAAAGATGCAGACCTTTTTGTCCTCGATTGTGCAGCAAATCCTTCGCCGGAACAAATCGCGGATCGAACTGAGAACTTTGTCAGACAAATACGCGACAAACACCCGCGCGTGCCCATCCTCATGATTGAAAGTGTTGTACGTGAAGGGGGCAACTTTGATGAAAAAATCCGTCAACGGGTCAGCGATCAGAATAAGAATTTCCGGGCAGCCTACAGCCGTCTTGTGAAGAGTGGCATGAAGGAACTTTACCTTATCCAGGGAGACGACCTTCTCGGCCACGATCATGAGGCCACCACCGATGGCACCCATCCCAACGATATCGGATTTGAACGGATGCTGAAGGTGATCGAACCGAAGATCCGTGAAATCCTGAACTAACAGCGTTGTTTTGTTGTCGCACTTTTCGCCGGCTCAATCACCTACCGAATATTCCGGGATCACGCGGGTTGAGGTTTCTTGCCTTTTTCTTCAGAAGCGGATGGTACACGTGATCTGAAGTGATGGTATTTGTTTTTCGCCTGGAAGCTCATCCGCAGTGATGGATTCGCGGTGAGATAAGCGATCGCCCAGTTGTACAGCGTCTTTACCTTGTTGTTGTAGTTCACCAATGAAATCACGTGAATGAACAGCCATGCGAGAAGTCCCAACAAGCCACTGAGATGTAGTTTGTGCTTGAAGAGATCGGCGACGGCATAACTTTTCCCGATGATGGCCATGTCGCCGCGATCGAAGTACTTGAACGGTTTCTGGCTTTTTCCTTTGACAAGCGCGTTCAGGTTTTGAGCAAGTGTTCTGCCCTGCTGGATAGCCGGCTGGGCGAGTTGGGGGTGCCCGTTTGGATATGCCGGATCAGAGAACTGGACGCCAATATCGCCGATGGCGTAAATGTTGTCGTGGCCGACCACTTTATTGAAGGCGTCTGTATGCAGACGTCCGCCCTTCTTGACGGCCTCCGGTGCGATCCCTTTGAACGACTGCGCAGTGACGCCAGCTGACCAGATGAGGGTAGAGGCGTCTATCCATTTACCGCCGGAGAGGTAAACCGTTTCATCCTCGTAAAGAGTCACCATTTCGTTCAGGTGCACTTGTACGCCCAGGCCGGTGAGAATGTCGAATGCGGCGCGATGTGACTTATCGCTCATCGGTGCCAGTAGAAAAGGGGCACCGTCGACCACGTGAATTTCCAGCCGCTCATCGCCGAGCTCAGGATAGTCGTCGCCCACGATGCGCTGGTTCATTTCTGCGAGCATACCCGCTACTTCAACGCCGGTAGGGCCTCCTCCGGCGATGACAATGGTCAGCAGCCGTTTGCGCGTTTCGGGGTCAGTGGCGACCGATGCTTTTTCGAGCACGCGAATAAAGGCGTTGCGCATCGCGAGGGCATCTGCCATCTCCTTCAGCTCGAATGCGCGCTCCTGCATAGTAGTATTGCCGAAGAAATTTGTTTTGGCTCCTGCAGCCAATACCAGATGATCGTATTCCAGTTTGTTGCCATCTGTCAACTTTATTTTGTTGTTGGCGCTGTCGATAGAAGAAAGTTCGCCCTGGCGGAAATTAAATCCTTTCGCGTTGACGAGTTTTCTTAACGGATAGCTGATGTTTGACGGCTCCAGAAAGCCAGTGGCAACCTGATAGAGCAGTGGCGTGAAGTAGTTGAAATTGTTTTTGTCGAGCAGCGTTACGTCGAATGTGTTTGGTGACAGATGTTTGATGAAGTTCAGTCCGGCGAATCCGCCGCCGACGACGATGATGCGAGGTTTATCGGTCTGTTTGCGTGTCATAATTGTCATTGTTTCCATGAAACAGTATCCCGGCCGTTGCGATACCAGGAATTAGTTGTCATGACAACAATATATACGCGATAATCGCTCACGAGATCATCGATTTTTCGTTTTTATTTTTGGAATGGATACGGTAACGTTTGCGGTATGTGTCGGCTGCATTTTGCTCGATGGAAGGCTTGCCGTATTCCATTTTGATTCTTGTCTGATTTCGGATTTTTATAGATGTAAAATAACGGAAAGCGTTACAATAATTGGCGGGTGATGTTAGAGGTGTACACATCTATCCTGCGCACCCATACCAGGCGAAACGGATCAGGTTTGGACGTTGTCGTTTTTTATGATGCGTTTTAAAGTCGCTGCGGATTGGCCGGAATTGGTTGGTTCTACCGGTTGAATTTGTCGCCTTTCCAATTAGCCGGGTTGCTCAGGATGTAATTTGCGATTCGCTGGTATTCTTCGGCATTGCGAATAATATGGTCGTGAAAACGAGATTGCCATGCGAAATGGGATTCTTGCTTCCGTGCGTCTTTGGAGACGGCAGATTTATATGCGCCGACAATGGTTGATATGGTATTTTTTCCTGGGTTTTGAAATCGCATTTGCCCTATTGTTTTTGCGAATTCGTCGTACTGGTCGGCTGCATTTGACGCTGGAGGCATTGCGGAGACGGACATAAACGGTTCGGCATGGCTGTGCAGGTTCAGGATGCCGTGCACATGATTGGGCATGACGACGTGCGGACCCAATTCAATATTCTTGGCGTGATAAGGAATCTCACACCAAAATTTATCTGCAATACGTCCCAACGCTGATAATTCCATGATTTCGTCGGTCACTCTACCAAAGAAATGTCGGCGCAATTTCGTGCAGATAGTGATGAAATACGAACCTTGCCATCCGTAATCCCACCACTGTGCACGCGCGGAAGGTATTCGATATTTGTTTTTGTATTTATCCACGAGAGGGCCGATGGATCTATTGGAAATATAGTCACAAATCGGCGAAATGCAATAGACACCGGTAGAGACAAGGCATGCCTTGTCTCCCACGTTCGGACGCCCAAAATCATTTCCAATCCCACAACCTGGCCGCACTATGATCCATACCGCGACGATCGTGTAAGGTACCAGATGTGTTCACGATTTTTTCCGACGATACGGTTTCAAAACCGGTGCGGAATGTCCGGTATTGTGTTGACACATTCTATTCATGGTATTTGTAGGCTGACCTGATATGGCCGATGTTGGTGCGGGCATTACGATTTGCGGGTCTAAACGGTGGAGACAAGGCATGCCTTGTCTCTACCGTTGGCGGTGCCTTTCGCTGAATGTATCTGCGTTGTGATGGAAAGCGCCCGCGCTCATCGCACCACAATAATATTCGACACCGCGCGCTCGCCCTCATGATCGAACTTCTTGTTGTCTGAGGGCATGTTGACCACGCCGCTGTCTGATAGCCACATCGTTGTGGACCCACCGCCGTCAAGGTTGATCGCTTCCCTGCATCCAAGCGATATCATCAGGTCTGTCAGTTCATGAAGGTCCATGCCATGCGACTCGTCGGACCTACCGTCTACCGTGACAAGGACCACTTTGTGCTTTGAAATAATCCCCAAACAGGTTCTGGGATGACGCGTCGTCACAAAAGAGCCATCATCCAGTTTGACTTTTTTTCCGTCATCCATCAGCAGCGGTCCCGTTACCAGCACATCGTCGTACTTTCGTCGGGCAGTATAGCTATTGTGATTTCGACGCTCCTCGATAATGAACTTCCCGTTTCTGGTGATGATCAGGGCACCACTGAAACGCGGATACCCGCGCCATTTTAATGTGTCTTTGTCCGGCACAGTTCCGTCTACTTTGATGTATGCGGTAGATCCACCATTCTTCATATCGAAAAATCCGGCGTTGACCGAGGCCAGCGCCTTCGCTTCACGCGACATCTCACTTGTCGGCCTGTTCTCATCCCTGTCATACAGAAGCGTCGCATCTCTTTTTCGGGTATCAATTTCCAGGACGTTGATATTTTGTGTAACGCCCAGCAACGCTGTTGTGTGTGCGTGCTTCCAGGTAACGCCTCTCGCGACCTCCTTTGTTGCCCATTCTACCTGGTCAAATCCCCGCAACTGACCAAAGGCCGCCGCCTGCGACAACATGCCGCAGGCGATCAACCCCATAATCTGAATCGATTTAATTTTCATTGAACCTTTTAACCTTTTTGTCTTTCAAACTCACTTCTCATACACCTTCCTCACCCTATGATTCCCGAGGTCCGCTACATAAATGACGCCATCAACAATAGCGACATCCGTCGGCGATTTGAATTTCGCGATAACGCCGGCGCCGTCGAGAAATCCGCTACTGCTTCCGGCGATGGTCGTAACGGTACCGTTTTCAATCAACCGGATTTTGTTGTTGTTCAGGTCTGCCACAATGATTGCGCCATCTTCATCCACATCGATACCGTATGGGTTGTTGAACTGCGCCTCCTCGGCGAGCCCGTCGCGCGAACCTATCGTTCCAGCTCCGGCAACAGTAGTGACGTGCCCCGAGGCAACGTCGATTTTTCTGATGCGGTGGTTCAGCCTGTCTGCCACAAAGATATTACCGTCCGCATCCACGGCAACGCCTGACGGATTTTTAAATAGTGCTGTTGCCAGATCACCATCCTTGAAGCCGGCTTCTCCACCGGCCACGGTGCTCACTACGCCGTCGGGCGTGATCTTCCTGATCTTGTGGTTGTTGTTATCGGCGACGTAGAGCACACCGGCATCATCCACTGCTACGTCGACGGGCAGATTGAACTGGGCCTGTGCTCCGGGTCCATCTGCGAATCCAGCCGTGCCCGTACCTGCAACTGTGCTCATCAGGCCGTTGGTGTCGATCTTGCGAATGGCATGGTTACGATTGTCGGCGATGAAGATGTTTCCCTCCTTGTCCACACACACCTTCCATGGATAGTTGAGTTTCGCCACGGAAAGGTCGCCATCCGCGAATCCGGTCGAACCGTCACCAAAGATGGTTGTCACCACGCCCGCTGGCGTTACCCTTCTGATGCTATTGTTGGCCCGGTCCGCCACAATAATATCTCCGTCAGGACTGATCGCCACGCCTTCCGGATTTCGGAACCGCGCGTCCGCGCCTGTGCCATCCTGCAAGCCATAAGTGTCGATGCCCGCAACAGTGGCCACTACGTAGTCGGTGAACTCCAGGTATGTGAAAGCAGGGACAGCGCCCTGCGCCTCCTGGCCGGCGACCCGGACATAAACGTCGGCTTCTCCTGCGCCTTCTGGCACAACTACTTGCAACTCCTGCCGGCCGGCCTCAATCACGACTGCAGGTTTGTCGTTGAACAAGACTTCGTTGTTCTCGCGTACGCCACTGAAGTTTCGTCCCTGAATTCTGACGACATCTTTCGGTAAACCCTGAACCGGTGTAACCGCCATTACAAACGGTGACCTGTCTCTGATGGGCGAATCGTCGTCAGTGGAGCATGCAAAGAATGCTACACCGACAAAGAGTATAATAAGGCATTGTATCGATTTCATGATGTAATATTTTTGTTCTTCAGTTTTTGTTGACCAGTATCGCCCAACCGTTACCTACGGGCCTCGGACTACCATCTGATGGCTTGTTTCGCACATGATACACATCGGTAACCGAGTGCAGCGTGGCAAAAGTGGAAGATCCGCCTCCATCGAGATTGGTCGCGTCTTTTGCACCTAATGCCATAAAGACCTCGGCGACTTCTGCCAGAGACATACCATTTGAATACTGAAACTCCCTTCCATCAACCACGACAAAATAGACCTCGTTGTTGTCAGTGAAACCCACTGCCGTGCGCGGCTCAGGATTCAGGAGCACTTCATCGCCAGGAATGGGCGTCGGTACATGATCTTTCACCAGAATATTACTTGCCCCCAACGCCTCGAACAGGTCATCCTTCACAGCGGCGTAATCGTCGGAGTGTACGATCATCGGTTTGCCATCGGGATTGATGCCCACCACTGATCGACCTACCATCGGTGTGTCCTTGATGATGTCGCCGTCAAGATGAACGACACCTCTGGGCGTGCCGGATGCCATATCAAAAAAGTCTGCATTGAATCCGGCAGCGACCATCTTGCCTGGTACATCTACCCATTCCATCATATCCGGCACCGACTGCATTCCAAAGCTGGTAGTCCCGTAAGGTGTCATCGGCGAAAGCTGTACACCTTCGTGGTTCAGATCAGCTTTCAGCACAAACAAGTGCATAGCGAGTCCCTTCATTGAGAGATAGTGAATGTCTGTTTCCTCCACGCCCGGTGCCACAACGAACGTTGTATCCCAAAATACCGTGCTTACCAGTTCGGAGTTGTTGACCAACGCCTGGGTTACCGGCGCGTACTCGCGTTTTGCGACAACCGGTTCGTCTTCCGTGCATCCCGTCAACATCACCATCGCGGCAATTGCAGGAATTATGTAGTAGTTTTTTATATATCGGTTCATGTTTATATTTTTTGTTTGGAGATCTACAGTCAACAGCCGACGGTCGACAGTCCATAGTAGTATGCAGGTTCGATAACTTTATGCGTTGCACTCAAGAATGTATCAACCCGATGCACACTGCGTCCTACTGTGAACGTGGACTGCGGACCATGGACAGTTATCAATACTCGTCGTTCTGTTCCAGCTTTTCATTAAGCAGCAACTCCGTTTCCGGAATGGGCATTACGACTTCACGGTCCTGGATGCCCAGCACATCTTTCGCTTTGCCGGTCCTTACGAGGTCAATCCATCTGAATCCTTCGGCGAACAATTCTTTTCTCCTTTCCTGCAGTATAAGGTCGAGGTACTCGTCATCTGAAGTGGCGCTCACCGGGTCAAGCCCTCGTGCTGCCCTTAACTCGTTGAGTCTGGATATGCCGGCCAGGCCTTGCGCCTCCGCGCTGATGAGATACATCTCCGCAAGGCGGGTGACAATCAGCGGATCCGTTCCCTGTTGTCCGCTGGGATATTTGTTGACGACATCAAGCCCTTCATAGGTGTCAACGGAAATGCTTGCTCTCAAGTCGCCGGGCTCGTACATGGTCATCGCCCCCGGATTGGGTTTGTAGACGTACGACCCACTTTGCGGGTGGGCGTAGGTATAGAAGAGCGTGGACATGTTGATGTTGGATTCCGAAGTTTGGTTTTTGAATGCGAAGATGATCTCGTTGTTGGCAGCGCCTCGGAAAATTTTGTCGAAGCGATCAAGTTTGAACGACGGAGAAGCGATGAGTTCTTCAGCCAAAGTAGCGGCCTCATCGTTTTTACCTTGCGCCAGTTTCACGCGCGCCATCAGTGCTTTTGCAGCTTCACGCGAGGTGAAATAGTAGTCGCCTTCCAGATCGGTGCTGAATCCCGGCGCTTGTGCAATCGCAATCTCAAGATCCTTTTCGATAAACGTCCACACGTCGCTTACCGAGCTGCGAGGATACTTTTCCAGGGTGTTTTCCTTCAACAAAGGAACGCCACCGAAACGAACCACCAGGTTATAGTAGATGTATCCCCTGAAATAGTGTGCGACACCTTCTATTTGTTTTTTTCTTGGATTGTCGGTCATGTCGCTCAGGGCACTGATCAGCGTATTCACCTGGTACAGTGCGCTGTAATAACCTCTCCACATAGCACCGACATAACCGTGCTCGGGCCTTAACAGGTTGCTGATAAAAACGTTGGTACCTGCTCCATTGGTAGCACTCGCTGAATTGAGGTCGCCGCCGAGAAGGTCGGGGTAGATGTAGGCTTCCCGGCCCGGATCGTTTTGCACGGAGGCATAAACACCGATAAGAAAGGATTCTACATCCTCCTCTGTCAGCTTTGAATCCGCAGACACTGCTGACCGCGGATAGAGGTCCAGTTGATCGCTGCATGCGGATATGGCCAGCAGCGCGATCACTAAATATGTCTTCATAAATAACTTCATAGCTTGATTTCATTTGAGATTAAAAACCTGCATTGATGCCGAAGCTGATGGTTCTCGGCTGAGGAAGGTTCATGTTGTCATCCGACATGAAGCGCGCATCATAGTTTTTGGAAACTTCCGGATCGATACCGGAGTAACGGGTGGCCAGTGCCAGGTTATCACCCTGAACATATACGCGCAAGCGTGCCATATGCAGCTTCTCCAGGACCGATTGTGGAAGCGAATATCCAAGAGTGAGTGATCGCAGGCGAACGTAGGATGCGTCTTCGAGGAAGCGCGAAGAATTTTGAAGGTTGTAGCTGCTTCCGTAGATCGCTCGCGGAACTTCGTTGCTGGTACCCGGGCCGGTCCAGCGATTCAACGCTTCGCTTTCACGGAATCCCTGCTTGCCCGATCCCAATCGGTCAGTGGTAAGTCTCCACGTTGCGTAGATCTCTGCCCCTTGGGCGTAGGTGACGAAGGCACTTAAATCGAAACCTTTGTAGCGGAATGTGTTTGACCATCCCCCATAGAAATCCGGATTTGAACTGCCAACAATTTGGCGATCATCCACATTGATGAGACCGTTTCCGTCCACGTCCTCATAGTGCACATCGCCAGCCCTTACGCCCTGTTCAAACAGTGGTGTCGGAATCTCTTCATCAGACTGGAAGATGCCCAGCATTTTGTACATGTAGAAGCTTCCTACCTCTTCCCCCACTTGCAACGTCCGGTTGGCGCCAATGAGTAGCGGCTCATCCCCTAGTAGGGCGGTAAGTTTATTCCGGATAAACGAGATGTTGAAGTCGGAAGACCACGCTACGGGACCGATGTTCCGCTGGAAATTCACCAGGAATTCCAGGCCGCTGTTTTGCATCGAGCCAATGTTACTGGTGACACTTGAAAACCCACTCGTCGCGTGTATCGGCATGCTGTAAAGCAGGTTCTTTGTATTTTTCACAAAATAGTCAGCGGTGACATTGACCTGCCCCTCCCACAGAGAAAGGTCTATTCCTGCATCAAATTGTTCGGCGGTTTCCCAGGTCAGGTCAGGGTTGCCGAACGTGGTGATGGAAAGTCCGCTCTCGTTACTATAGTTCGCACCACCGCTCATGAGCGCTTGTGAAGCATAGCTGCCGATCCCATCCTGATTGCCTGTCGACCCATAGCTACCCCGTAATTTCAAATCCGTGCGGTCCAATGACCAAAAAGGTTCGTTCGAAATATTCCATCCGACGGAAGCGGAAGGAAATGAGCCCCACCGGTTTTCAGGCGAAAACTTTGATGATCCGTCTGCGCGTATCGACAACGAGACCAGGTACTTATTTGCCCAGTTGAAATTCGTGCGTGCGTAGTAGGACTCGAGTGCATACTGTCCGAAACCCGTGGAAGCGCCTGCTATTTCGCTTGCCACCGAAATCACATCAAAAGAAGGCGAAGGGAAACCCCGGCCATCGATAAAGGAAGTGCTGGTGCTTACTTTCTGAAATGAGTGTCCTGCAAGTGCATTCACCGAAAGGTCGCCGAATGCCTTGTCGAAGTGCAGCGTGTTTTCCAACAATCCGTTGGTGATCATGCGCCTCTCATCCAGGATGCGTCCTTGCCCGGCTCCGTATGGATGGTTCGCATTGTAGTACGTGAAGTCTTCCGTATGTATGGCGTCGACGCCGAGCGAATTTTTCAGGTGGAGATAGGGGGTGAGCTTGATGTCGGCGAAGAAGTTGCCGAGGTAGCGGTAGTTTTTGAGTGCGTTGTCTTGCTCATTCAAAATCTGGACGTTGTTGTGATACACGAGCTCTTCCGTGCC
>CAYMWA010000114.1:0-11612 GCA_964393795.1 uncultured Roseivirgaceae bacterium | reverse complement strand
ACGAAACGCTGGGTCAGGATATGACACTCATCTCCGGTATACCGCCGTGGGTGCAAATGTATTTCGACCGGATTCAGGCGCGGACGGGAAAAAAGATCAAGGACGTCTTTCCAAACTTTTCCATGTTCGTTTACGGCGGCGTGAACTTCGAACCATATCGCGCCAAACTGTTTGACACCATCGGAAAGCGGGTTGACGCCATCGAAACGTATCCGGCATCGGAGGGGTTCATCGCCTACCAGGATACGCAGCACGCGGAAGGGCTCCTGCTGTTGTTAAACAGCGGCATTTATTTCGAATTCATTCCGGCTGAGGAGTTCTATAACGATAACCCTACACGCCTCAACATCGAATCAGTGTCACTCGGCACGAACTATGCGCTGGTACTGAATAGCAACGCGGGATTGTGGGGCTACTCCATTGGTGACACGATTAAATTCGTATCGAAAGACCCCTGGCGGATAGTCGTTACCGGACGTATCAGCCATTTTATCTCGGCCTTCGGCGAACACGTAATCGGCGAAGAAGTGGAAAAGGCGATGCAGCACACGATGCAAAAGTTTCCGGAAGTGGAACTGGTAGAATTTACCGTTGCACCACGCGTGACGGTTTCGGAGGGTCTGCCCCATCACGAATGGCTTGTGGAATTTGCACGGCCTCCACACAATATCGACGATTTTTCGGCGGAACTCGACAAACAACTGCGGTCACTGAACGTGTATTACGACGACCTGATCCGCGGCAACATCCTCAGGACGCTCCGCATTACCGCATTACCACGCAACGCCTTTATTGATTATATGAAGTCCCGGGGAAAGCTAGGCGGGCAAAACAAAGTACCGCGGCTCGCTAACGATCGCAAGATCGCCGATGAATTGCACAGAATTTCCGGGGTAGCTTCCTGAGATCGCATAAATAGCATGTGAACTATTAAACGACATCAATAAAATAGGTAACTTGGGTGATATTGTTCATGCGCAGGATGTCTTCCATTTTTACGGCCATTGGCTACTCCTTTCCGGTTCAATTGCTGATAAACAATGTGAAGCGGAACCACGTGTTGCTGCTGTGCTGGATCATTCTCTTTGCTATGGTGACGGGAAGCTTCGGCACCTACCTTGGCATTCCCTATCTATTTCTCGATCCTGAGTACCTCAACCGTGTCAACTTCACCAGCTTTTTTATCATGGGGACCTGCACAGCGGGCTTCACCATGGCGTTTCACATCACCTGTTACATCAATGACGGCCACAGGTTTACCTGGCTCGGAACACTTTCCAAACCCTTTACTAAATTCTGCATCAACAACAGTCTGATCCCGCTGATATTCTTCGGCCTGTACATCTACCAGATCACCGGCTTTCAAATAAGCAGCGAATACACGGCGAAGTGGTCAGTGTTCTTTAGTCTCGCCGGCCTGCTGTCGGGCTATGCGCTGATGACGTTTTTTTTCTTCATCTACTTCTGGTTTACCAACAAAGACATCTTCCGTTATGTTGTCTGCAGGATCGATGAGCAAATCAAGCAACAGGTGAAGGTCACACGCGCGAGCGCGATGAAGAAACTGGATATCGCGCGCAAAAAACAGATTCCCGTACACCATTACATCGACTACGACTTCAAGATCAAGAAAGTAGAGGATACACACTTTTACGATCGCGCGACCATCCTTCAAGTGTTTGATCAGAACCACTTCAACCTGGTCGTCATTGAACTTTTTATTTTTGCAACGGTGTTGGTACTGGGATTTTTCAAGGACTATCCCGCCTTCCAGCTTCCGGCAGCCGCAAGCTTTATGATCTTCCTCACCATTTTCGTCATGATCGCCGGCGCATTCTCCTACTGGTTTGGAAACTGGTCGGCCACCATCGCATTAATACTCTTTCTCTTTATCAACTTCCTTACCGGCGAAGATTTTTTCGCCAAACAGTACAAGGCTTTCGGCCTGAATTATGAAGAACCGCTTGCCCCCTACTCCATCGAAACCCTGCGTGCATTGAATGACAGCGCCAACATCGTGGAAGACAAGGCGCGCACGTTGCCTATGCTGGAGCATTGGCGCGACAAATTCGCGGGCAACGAAAAACCGCCCATGGTCTTTCTATGCGTCAGTGGCGGTGGAAAGCGCGCCGCTGTCTGGACGTTTAACGCCATGCAGACCATTGACAGTCTCACGCAGGGCAAGCTGATGGAAAACACGATCCTGATCACGGGCGCATCTGGCGGACTGATCGGTGCCAGCTACTTCCGTGAACTGAAACTTCGACAGAAAATGGGCGAGCCGGTCAACCCTTATGCACATACCTACCGCGCCAAGATTTCGACCGACAATCTCAACCCGCTTATCTTCAGCCTGCTCGCGAATGACTTGTTTGTCGGGTTTACCAAATTCGAATATGCCGGTAACGCTTACCTGAAAGACCGCGCCTATACCTTTGAACAGCAGCTGAATCACAGCACCGACGGAATGATGGACAAGCCGGTCAGCGCGTACGACTCGCTCGAATTGAACGCCGTTATTCCTATGGTGCTGCTCAGTCCGACGATCGTAAATGACGGTCGTAAACTATACATTGCTTCCCGACCTGTTTCGTTCCTCAATTACGAGCTGCTTTACTATAACGACTACCCGTCGCCAAAATTCAGCGGCGTCGATTTCCAAAGACTGTTCGCCAACAACGGTGGGGAGCATTTACGCTTTTTATCGGCCCTTCGCATGTGTGCCACGTTCCCTTATATCACACCAAACACGACGCTCCCAACTGATCCGTCATTGTATATCATGGACGCGGGTATTTCCGACAACTTCGGGCTGAATGACGCCATGCGCTTCCTCTATGCCTATGCAGACTGGATTGAAGCGAACACCTCGGGCGTTATCCTCGTATCGATACGCGACTCGCCCAAACTGCCGCCGATACCCGGGCACAAAGGTCAAACCCTGATCGACGCATTTACCCAGCCCATCAGCAGTGTGTACAACAATTTTGAAAACTTTCAGGATATCCACAGTGACCTGCTCGTCGGCTTCTCGAAGTCGTGGTTTCAAAACAAGATTCATCGTGTCGACATCGAATATCGAGCCGGATCGTACGCCCCGGTGCTTCAAAAAATGGACAGCCTCCGAAAGAACAACGCCCGGGCATCCCTCAGCTGGCGGCTGACCACACGCGAAAAGCAGAACCTGATTGACAATATGAACTCGGAACAGAATCAGGAAGCGATTGATCGCCTTGAAATACTGCTTGGGAAATGAGATACACCGACGGAAAGTCGCGTTAGAAAACAATCAAAGCTCCGCATTTGACACCCGACGAACAACTTCTGCATACACTTGAACTCATCAAAGCCGAACGCAAGGCCGACCTGGAGCAATACCGGCAGAAGGTGCTGCTACGATCGCTGCAACAGCGAACAAACGACGGCTCCACCTGGTATCCCGTCGCCCTTAAACGCGAATACATCGGCACGGGTGAACGGCCTACCATCGAAGTGGAGCGCACCAACCACATTGAACAGCCCCACGGCTTTCAAAGCGGTAAGGTGGTGAGCGTGTTTTCCAATGCCGAAGGTAAACCGGAGAAAGCACACGTGAATGGCGTGGTCAATTACGTGCGCGACAACACCATGGTGATTACACTTAACAGCGACGACGTGCCCCTCTGGATTGACGACGGTTTGCTTGGCGTGGATGTGATGTTTGATGAGATGAGTTACCGCGAAATGGAATACACACTCAAGGAAGTGATACGCGCAGAAAAGAACCGTTTGGCAGAAATGAAAGCGATCCTGCTGGGTGGCAGGCCAGCCGCGGTGAAGGATGACGCTATGCAGGTTGCACGGGTCGACATACTCAACCCCAGCCAGCAGGCAGCTCTTGAAAAAGTGTTGACGAGCGCCGACGTCGCCTTCGTTCACGGACCGCCGGGAACCGGAAAAACGACTACGCTTGTGCAGGCCATCCGCCAGACGATTGCGGCCGAAAAGCAGGTACTCGTGTGTGCGCCCAGTAACGCTGCCGTTGACTTGTTGGTCGACAAGTTGAGTGAGCAGGGAATCGAAGCGTTGCGCATCGGCCATCCGGCGCGCGTCACAGAGCAATCGCTAAGCAAAACACTCGACTACCGGATCGCATCGCATCGCGACTACAAGGATCTGCGCAACACGCGCAAACAGATGGAACAGCTGCGCGCAACGGCCCTCAAGTACAAGCGGCACTACGGCTACCGGGAGAAAGAAGAACGCCGCTTTCTGATGCAGGAGGTAAAGCGCCTCAAAGCCGATGCGGACCAACTTGAGTTTTATATCATCAACGACCTCCTGGGCAGGATGGAAGCCATCTGTTGCACGCTCGTTGGCGCCTCACATCCCGTCCTGAAAGGAAAAACATTTGCAACGGTATTTATCGATGAAGCCGGGCAGTCGCTCGAACCTGCCTCCTGGATCCCGTTGCTCAAATCGCAACGCGTTGTTTTCGCCGGCGACCATCAACAACTTCCTCCGACCATCAAGTCAATTGAAGCGGCGCGGGCCGGTCTCGCGAAAACACTTTTCGAAAAAGGCATTGATCGGCATCCTGAAAGCGTGTCTATGCTGCAGGTACAGTACCGGATGAACGCGAAGATCATGGCATTTCCATCGCAGTATTTTTACGAGGGAAAGCTCATCGCAGACAGTTCGGTGGCGTCCCATTTGCTGCGCCCACATCATGCGCCCGTGTTGTTTATCGACACTGCCGGGTGCGGTTTTCAGGAGGAACAGGACCCCGAAACCCTGAGCCGCATGAATCAGGAAGAGGCCGCGCTGGTCATCCGACAAGTGGAAGCGCTGGTATTGGATATTGGTGTGCGCGCGTGGGAAGAAGAAAAGCTAACACTGGGTGTCATCACGCCATATCGGGCGCAGGTAGATCACTTACAGCGCCTGGCAGAAGCGTCGAGCATTCTGGCACCTGTCTTTTCCCTTATTTCGATTAATACGGTCGACGCCTTTCAAGGGCAGGAGCGGGATGCCATTGTGATCAGCTTCGTGCGAAGCAACACAACAGGTGAAGTCGGCTTCCTCGCCGACATCCGGCGAACGAACGTCGCGATGACGCGTGCGCGTAAGAAGCTGATCCTGGTTGGCGACAGCGCAACGCTGGGCTCCCATCCCTTTTATCTCGACTTGATCGATTTTGTGCAGAAGGAAAATTTTTACAAAAGCGCCTTTGAACTGGAGTGACGCGTACTTCGGGGAACTTTAAAACCTCCCGGAAGTTGTTAAGTTTGAAAATGACCTTTGGAGAAAAAGTTTTGAAATTCTATCGCGCCCTGGAAATCTCGGGGCGCCTGCCGGAAGGAATTGAGGCGATGAACCCCTACCAGAGCAAGCCGGCATTCGCGGTATGCACGGCGTTCTACCAAAAGTATTACGGTGACACTAAAAAGCGTCACGTCATCCTCGGCATCAACCCGGGCCGATATGGCGCAGGCATCACAGGCATACCCTTCACCGATCCGGTAAAGCTGGAAGCGTTTTTCGGAATAAAGAACAACTTCCAGAAAAAGCGGGAACTTTCAGCTGACTTCATCCACATGATGATCGATGCCTATGGGGGATACGAAAAGTTCTTTGGCCGGTTCTTCATCAACTCAGTTTCGCCGCTCGGCTTCGTGCTAAACGGGAAGAACCTTAACTACTACGATACCCCGGCGTTGCGCGAGGCGGTCAGACCATTTATTCGCGAAAGCCTGGAAGCCATGCTCGACATGAACATCGACCGGAAGATCGCCTTTTGCCTGGGCGAAGGCGCGAACTACAAATATCTCGCCGCACTAAACGCGGAAGCGAATTATTTTGAACAGCTAATTCCATTGGCCCATCCACGTTTTATCATGCAGTACAGACGAAAACACCTTGACACCTATCTGGCCGACTATGTGAACAAGCTGGGCAGCGCATCCACGAAGTAGAATTTATCCTACGTTCTTCTTTTAACGCCTCTGACCGCCTGAGCGTTCCACGGATCTTCAGGCCATGAATGTTTCGGATACCGCGATCGCAATTCCTTCCTCACCTCCGCATAAGTGTTCGACCAGAAACTTTTCAGGTCTTGTGTTACCTGTACAGGTTTATAGCCAGGCGACAACAGGTGCATGACTACTTTGTTGCGCCCTTCATTGACCGCTGGCGTTTCCAGCATACCGAACACTTCCTGGAGCCGCACCTCCATAACTGGCGGGCGCCCATCGACAAAGTATTGAAGGCGAATCATGGAGCCGCTCGGCACGGGCAATCGCGAAGGTGCAAGCCGCGACAGTTCCGTGTTGAGTGACCATGGCAAGATCGTATTCAGTATAACGTCGAAGTCGAGTTTTGCAAATTCACTTCGCTTGTACAGGTTGTCAAGGAAAGGCCGGAGCCAGGAGTCGAGGTTCTTCAGAAGTGCAGGTTCGCTGACGTCAGGCCAGTCTTCCGAGGGTCGCCAGTGCCGCAAGCTTGCCACGCGTGCCTGCCAACTCCGTTGTGCATCGCCCCACCCGATGAAAGCGAGTCCTTTTTCGCGAATCACTTCCGCCAGGACGCGGAACCTTTCTTCCGGGGGAATCACCGAAATGGGTCGCGATGAAACCACTACATTGCCCATACAGCGCTCAAGGGTGGCGATGACCATTTCACGCTCGTCGTCCCATGTCACTACTTCACGCTCTACCGTCAGTGGCAACAAGTCTTGTTCGTCGAGCGCCGCCGCGAGAAAAATCTTTCCTTCCGCCCTACCTGGATCGACGTGTGCAATGGCAAGCCATGGTTCGCGCTGCAGCGGGTCATGGTCGGGTAGTCGTGCCGTACGCCCGTTGGTCATCTTGTACCGCTCGCCGTTTTTGTCGACTTGTCTCGCCACGCGTTCCGGATACGCCGCCATCAGACATCTGCCGGTTTCACGGTCGCTTACCGCCGAATTGTCGACGCCTATATTAAAGAGCTCCCGCCAGGAACGGGCGAGGCGTTCAATACGCTCAAGCAAATGTCTATCGGCGTCCACCCGTTCCCCACCTCTCCAGCGCCGCAAAAGTTCCACCCGGAGGGCGAGATCGGCACTGCGGTCGGCACCAACCGGGTCACGTTCTTCGAGCAGGGCAGCAACGTCGACCGCCAAAGCCAGGGCGCCGGGAGCCGCGTCGCCTGTTTCGGCTGCAGCCAGAAGCATATGCGCAATCCGCGGATGGGTGGGCAGGCGCAGCATCTTTTTGCCCCGCGCTGTGATGCGGTTGTCTTCGAGTGCCCCGAGTGCCTGCAACAGAGACCGGGCCTGGTTGACCGCGCCGGCGGGAGGGGGTGTAACCCAGGTGAGTTCGCTTATGTCCTGGACATTCCACTCTGCCAACTCCAGCATCAGCGCCGCGAGGTCCGCTTCGAGAATCTCCGGACTGCGAGCAGGCAAAAGGTTGAGCTGCGTCGCCGCACTCCACAAGCGGTAGCACGATCCAGGACCGAGCCGGCCCGCTCTGCCCGCACGCTGGTCGGCTGCATCGCGTGTCACCCGAACGGTTTCAAGTCGCGTAAATCCGCTGCGCGCATCAAAACGCGGCACGCGCGCGTACCCACAGTCGACCACAACGGAAACCCCTTCAATGGTTAATGACGTTTCCGCTATTGATGTGGCGAGCACGACCTTCCGCCGCCCTTGCGCATCCGGCATGATGGCTTGTTGCTGGCTTTGAAAATTCATGTCTCCATAGAGGGGGCAAACCACTACGGGTAAGTGCTCTTTTTCCAACAGGTCGGCCGCGCGCCTGATCTCGCCGGCGCCGGGCAGAAACGTGAGGACATCACCCTGCGTTTCTTTCAACGCCTTGCGTATCCCCTTTGCAGCCTGTACCGGAATAGGCGCATTTTCCATCGACCAATAGTGAATGGCTACCGGATGTTGGCGCCCGGAACTTCTGATGACGGGAGCTCCGAGTATGGCCGACAACCCCTCGCCATCGAGTGTCGCCGACATAATCAGGATTCGCAGGTCGTCACGCAGCACCTGCTGCACCTGCAAGCTGAACGCCAACGCCAGATCAGCGTGAAGACTGCGTTCGTGAAATTCGTCGAAGATCAGGAGACCGACGCCGTCGAGTGCGTTGTCGTTCTGAATATATCTGGTCAGAATACCTTCCGTTACTACCTCAATACGCGTAGCATTACTCACGCGGTGATCAAACCGCACTTTGTAGCCTACCGTTTGACCAACGGTCTCCCCGTGGAGTTCGGCCATCCGCATTGCCACAGAACGGGCCGCGAGACGTCGCGGTTCCAGAAGGATCATTTTCCGGTCACCCAACCACGATTCCTCTAGTAGGTGTAACGGAAGTACGGTCGACTTGCCCGCTCCCGGGGGTGCTTCGAGAATCACGATGCGTCGGGTACTTAGCTTTTCTTTTACTTCGGAGAGGATGGACAGTACCGGATACAACATCGCGCAAAAATACGAGCTTTTGCAAGGAATCGGAGTCGCAAAAAACAAAAAGGGCAGCCCTTGAGCTGCCCCGCGATTCAGATGCTGTCTGCATCGATATTATTTACCATACACACCTCCCCTGGTACTTCGGCCGAGATTTCCGTCACCCAATCCCTCGTCTTCATCTTCATCCGTTTCACTGTAGTCTAACGCCTCCTGTGTCTCCTCGGAAGATTCAGGGTCGTCACGCAGCAAAGCCGGTCCTCCTGTCGAAGTATCTTTATCACTTATAATATCCTTCTGCTCAGCATCCTCTTCATTTCGTTCACGACGGATTCCTTGAGCATTTCTCGAGGCCTTTCCGCCGAGTCGCGATATTTCGCGCTGTTTGCGCTTGTCCATAGAGGCAAAACCCCTGTTGGATGTATTCTTTCCTTTGGCCGATGCCAGTCCGCCCTGGCTGGCTACACGTTTTTTTGTTTCATCGTCCAGGGAGGCGAATCCCTTGGGCCGACCGCCGCCCTGCTGTTCCTTCGGTGCCATATCCTTTCCTCCGCCTCGTTTCACGCTTTTGATAGCACAAGTGTCTCTAACACAATGGTATGCATACAATATTGTGCCCGTATAGAATCATGCCAACCGACCGGCTTTCGCGGAGTTTCATCTACAAAAACCGCCATACACAGAAAACGCCCGGCCTGTCACGATCGTACAGTCAACGCCAAAAAAAGCAAAAGCCTCAGTTATCCGAGGCTCTTGTCATTTACGATTTGTTACAAACCTAACGCTCGCGGTTCTCTCCAGAGGGACCGCCTTGGTTTTCCTGACCAGGAGTGTTCGCTTGATTCTGGTTTTCCTTGTTCATTCTATTCTGAGCTGCAGCCCTGCGGTTCTGTCCGCTGGCCTCGCCACCCTTTCTTCCAATCTCAGCCATATGAGCACGATTCATACTTACAGCTTCTCCTCCCTTCCTTGCAATCGCACGTTGCTGCTCCTGGTTCATAGAAGCGAAACCACGATTCGAAGTTCCGCCCTGTCCTTGACTCTTCTTTTGTGCCATAGTTAATTATTGATTAAACATTCATTTCATTATTTCTTCCTTCTTAAACAAAAATAATATGCCCGCTGTTCCCGGGTTACAATCTTCCCTTCACATTCGAGCAACTCGTTTGCGGACGTCTTTTCGCTACTACGAAACTTAGCCGGCAAAACGAATCAACCGTATACCATATTCCATAAAAAATTGAAAGCTTTTCCGCATTGGAGATATTCAACACGGCAACGATCCTTCACCCAGACATACATGATCATCGGTCCATGCCCGACTATTATTCAACGTCGCGTCATGACTATACAGTATGTCTGTTGGGGGAAGAAAATATACAAATGGCGATATTATTTGCAACGCTTCACACAACAAGAAAACATGCGTTGATAAATTATGCGGGGGATCATTAATATTTTCGCACAACAACGAAATACTTACCTGTGAAAATCGGATCGCACTATGATATGTACATCACATAAGGTGTGTTTGTTTCACGTTTCCGACTAATTACCACCAAGATCAGTTGAGCGGTTTTTTTCAAAGACGAATTTTGTGCGTGTATACTTCCTTAACAAAGGCATGATGTAATTTAAAAATCAGGTGCATATCGCGTGTGCTCCAACGGGGGGCCTGATGCTCCCGGACGCGGACTGACTTCTGCGACGTCCGGGTTGACAACCTTTCGAAGTGCTAGCGGCCGTGTGCGGCGGCCGTGTCATAAGTTGTGCCGCCAACACCGGCAATTGGCACGAGAATTTTAAATATAGCCGGTGAGGGGAGGAATATGTGTTCCCGGGTTGTAAACAAATCTAAGTTTTATGAGTTCATTTATTACCAAGGCTGTATGTATTGCGGCCATCGTGAGCAGTCCATTGATTGCTAGTTCGCAGCACTATTATGTGATGGTTGGAGCGTTTGAGGCGGACGAAAATACGGGCGAATTCAAGAACCTTTCTACCGAGGCCGGTGATAGTTCCATTGGAAAACCTGACCAATCAAACCTTCTGCATTTCTATGTCTTAAAAGCGTCGGATAAGAAAAGCGCCATCGAGAAAACTTTGAAGTTGAGGGAGGAAATCGAAAACTGGAATGCGTCGGAAGGCAATCCCGCGAATGTGGGTGTGGGCGAACCGCAGGAAGGAGTAGCCATCGCCCGGGGCGCTAAAACGAAACGCGCGACATCCGGCGCAGTATCAACACCCGCGGGAGGTGCCGTTTCCGATGTGTCAGCAAGCGCTGCCAACATGCCACCTCCTCCCGTTGGGAAGTATTTCAAGTTTGAGGTGGAATCGCCGGCCGGCGGACCCGTTCCCGCCAAAGTTCATCACGTCGACTTCGATGAAGGTCTGGAGATTGCATCCTACAAGACAAACACCTTTGTGGACCTGCTTCGACCCGGAAAGAGCAACGAACCGATGGCGGTAGTGTGCGGTGTCTTCGGCTACAAGGAAATTGAAAAGTATATCGACTACCGGAATCCAGCATCCACGGACCGGCAGGCGTTTCTTGATGATCAGGGCGTCTGGGTTATCCCTTACAAACTGGAAAGGCTTGAAGAAGGTGACGTTTCTGTCATGTACAACGTATCGTTTTACAAAGACGCAGTCGTCATGCGCCCGGATTCGAAAAAGGATCTCGATGAACTTGTGAACATGATGGAGAGCAATCCCTACTACGAGATTACCGTTCACGCTTATTGCAATGGCCGGAACAAGCGGGATATCATTGCATTGGGTTCCGATAAAAATTACTTCGACGTGGCTGGTGCCGTCACGAAGCACAGCTCAGCCCGCGAACTCACCGCCCTGCGCGCCGAGGCTGTTCGCGCCTATCTCGCAGAACACGGCATTGACCCCAGCCGCGTAAAAATATTCCCCTGGGGCGGCCACGATATGCTCGTCAAATCAGATAGCCCGTACGCTTACCTTAATGACAGAATCGAAATTGAAATCCTGAAGGATTAAGGTAATTTAGTCATTGGTCATTAGACATTAGTCATTGGTCATTAGTTATTGGGAATTGGGCATTGGGCATTGGGGACTGGGTATTGGGCATTGGGCATTGGGCATTGGGCATTAGGGATTAGGGATTGGGAGATTAGGAATTAGAGACAGAATAGAAAGTGTCGGCACTAAA
>CAYMWA010000113.1:0-12154 GCA_964393795.1 uncultured Roseivirgaceae bacterium | reverse complement strand
ATCGGTGACGTATACACCTTTAGTCCCGACACTTTCCATTCTGTCTCTAATTCCTAATCTCCCAATTCCTAATCCCTAATGCCTAGTGCCTTGTGCCTAGTGCCTAGTGCCTAATGCCTAGTGCCTGGTGTCCAATGCCCAATCTCCAACAACCAATGACTAATGACGAATGACCAATGACCAATGACCAATAACCAATGACTAATTCGACAACTCGCCAGCTATTGGTTCGGACATCATCGTTGCCGTTTTTTCGGGGCCGAATTCGCCGAGGAGGACCATGGCTTTCGTCAACGCAGCTTCGGTAGTCATGTCTGCGCATCCGATCACACCGATCTTTTGCAATTCCCGGCTCGTCTCGTATCTCCCCTGCATCACGCGTCCACCCGGACATTGGGAGACGTTGAGGATCATCACTCCGGCATCAATGGCGGCCTTCAGATTGGGAATAAGCGACCCGGTCGAAGGCGCATTGCCAGATCCGTAGGTTTCCATCACCGCCGCTTTCAATCCCGGGATGGTCAGCAACGATCGGATGGCAGACTCCTGGATACCCGGAAACAGCTTCAGTACCACCACGTTGGTGTCAATTTTCGAAAACACTTGAAGAGGCGTTCGCCTGACAGACCGGATGACCGCAAAATTGTAGTCGATTTTCACACCTGCCTTTGCGAGTGGCGGATAGTTGCCGGAATCAAAAGCATCAAATTGCATGCTTTCCACTTTCTTCGACCGGTTTCCCCGCAACAATTCGTAGTTGAAGTAGATACACACTTCCGGTACGAGGGGAACACCATTTTTCTCTGCCGACGCAACTTCCAACGCGGTAATGAGATTTTCGCGCGCATCCGAACGCGGCTGACTGATGGGCAGCTGCGCGCCGGTAAACACCACGGGCTTGGCCAAACCATGGAGCATGAAGCTCAACGCGGAGGCAGTATACGCCATCGTGTCGGTGCCGTGCAAGACGACGAATCCGTCATGTGTTTCATAATGGTCTTCGATGATCCGCGCAAGCGCCTGCCAGTGCGATGGTTCAATATTGGATGAATCAATCGGCTTGTCAAAGGAAATCACCGTTAACTCAAGGGCAAGGGTCTTTAGCGTCGGAAGGTGATGCAGAATTTCACCGAAATCAAACGGGATCAATACGCCCTGAGCATCGTAGGTCATTCCAAAAGTGCCACCCGTATACAAGATCAGAATGCGTCCCTTTGCTTTCTGTGGAGAAGCGGTGTTGATGATGATACTTTTCATTGTCCGGTAGCCTTGTTAAAAATCCGTTCAGCGTTCGCCGACGTCTGCACTTGCAACGACTCCAGTGACAAGTTCAGGATGTCGGCGATCCTTTGAGCGATAATCGGAATATAGGATGGTTCATTCCGCTTTCCGCGATGCGGTACCGGTGCCAGATAAGGACTATCCGTTTCCAGGACAATCCGGTCGATCGGTACCTCCGGAAGCACAACGTTAAGATCGGACTTTTTGAAAGTGGCGACCCCACCGATGCCTACATGAAAACCGAGTTTGACAATTTTCTCCGCCTGCGCAGCGGTTCCGGTAAAGCAATGGAAAATTCCGGTAAGGTTGCCGTCTTGATACCGCTCGACGATAGCGATCGTTTCATCAAGACTCTCGCGACAATGAATGACCACGGGTAGTTCGTATTGCTTTGCCCAATTGACCTGAACGGTAAAAGCTTCCACCTGCTGATCCCAAAAATTTTTGTCCCAATACAGGTCCGTTCCGATTTCGCCTACTGCCGCAAAGCGTCTTTTTCCCAACCACGCCTCCACTTGATACAATTCCTGTTCAAATTTCTTCTTCACCGAAGTTGGGTGAAGTCCCATCATCGCGATGCATTGCGGCCAACGGCTCTCCACATCCAGCATAGCATCTATGCTTGTGTGGTCGATGTTCGGCATGAAGATTTTTTTCACGCCGGCCTCTTCACACCGGTCGATCATATCGTGACGATCGTCATCGAAATCGGACAGGTAGATATGCGCATGTGTATCAATCCATAAATTCATTGTCGCCTTCTTTAATAAAGTTCTATTGGCGGCCGCTTACAGCAAATACGGTCTAAAAATCATTACGCCAATGATCACAGCGATGACAGAAGCAAACAGCACGGCACCTGCGGCTACATCTTTGACTTTTCCTGCAAGATCGGAATGCTCATGCGTGACAAGGTCTACCAGTCCCTCAATGGCGCTGTTGACCATCTCCAGGCTGATGACAAGCGCAATGGCGAAAAGAACAAGGCACCACTCGACCACCGTTATTTCAAAAAGGAAGCCTGCTCCAATCGTAATCACCGCCACGATCGATTGCACCTTCAGGTTGCGTTGCTCCTTCCACGAAGCGAGGATACCATTTATTGCATAAAGGAAGCTCCTGAAGAATGCTTTCATCTGATCTTGTGTTTCGGCAGCGAAGGTATTGATTCCGCCGCTTAAAAGCATGACTTACCTTCCAAAATGCGGGTGACACTTTCTGCCAACAGGTCATGTCCTTCCGGTGGTGTGAACCCTGAATACTGACGACTCTCCCTTATCGCGGTCGTCAGGTTAAACTCTTCCTGGTCCATATAGAATGCGATCCCTTTGCTTTGAAACCGCCTGGCCAGGTATTCCTGTTCAGTCTGACCGGGGGTAGGAATAAAGATCACCTTTTTACCCAGTGCATACATATCCATGACTGTGCTGTAGCCACTCCGTGCGATGATCACCTCCGACGCTTCAATACACAACTGCAGTTCATCGGCGCCCATAAAATTGACTACGTTCGGATCGTCGGAAGTTTCGGTTGCCGACGGAATACCGCGAACAACACGATACCGAAGATCAGAAGCTTGCAATTGCGGAAGCACCATTTGTTCGAGCAGCGTACGCTGCGGCTCGGGCCCTGACAGAATGAGCGTGACATCGTAGCTGGCAGGCATTGACGGTCTGTACGTGAATCGTGAAAGCCATCCGATGTAGTGGATTTCATGCTTCCCTGCGCGCGACCCTTTTTCGGCAAGGATACCCGCCATCGACCGGGCATCAGGAAAGTCCGGTATCCAACGGCAATCGAAACGATTAATCAGTTTTTCACTCAGGGCGCGCACCGGTGTCCTTAATATGCCGAATCGGCGTGGCATGAGTATGTTGTTCTGATGTGTAATAAAAACCGACGTTGCCGATCGCGACCAGCATCCGTATCGGTTATCGGATATCACCAGATCAATCTTCTCACGGCTTACCATATTTTCAAGAGTGCGATGCTCCGCCAGTATGACTTTTATAAATCCCGGCAATTGACGCACCATGGCGATTGGCATGGAACCTCCACGTTTCGGATATCGAGGTTCATAGCCGGGAAGTGCAACAGACTTCAATGACGGAAACTCCCTTTCCAGCAGACGCAAAGCGTCGCCGCTGCCTCCGATGATCACCTCGCATCCCCGTTCCTGAAACGCCCGGACGACCGGTATGCAACGCGTGGCATGACCAAGGCCCCAATCAAGTACCGCTACGAGAACACGCATTTGAGTTGTAAGTATTAAGTTGTAAGTTGTAAGTTGTAAGTTGTAAGTAATAAGTATTAAGTGTTAAGTGTTAAGTATTAAGTATTAAGTGTTAAGTGTTAAGTGTTAAGTATTAAGGCGTTTTTAGGTGGTAAGTAGTGATAAGTAACAAGGGACGTCAACTTAAAACTTAAAACCTAAAACGCTCCGAAGGAGTACCCTTGGCTGGCGAGGTCTTCAATCAGTCGTGGCAGTGCGTAGGTCATGTTACGTTCTGACTTGTGGCTGTCGTGAAACACGATGATGGAGCCTGGCCGACAAGCCTTAAGCGTACGGCGCAAGCATCGTTCCCGGCTCAGCGCATGATTATAGTCTTGCGAAAGCACATCCCACATAATGATTTCATACGCATTGAGTGCGCTTATCTGGCGACGCGTAATCCGGCCATAGGGCGGCCGAAACAATCGCACCGGTTGGACAAGTCCCGCATCCGCCGCAATGGGATCAAAGTCGCGTACGTTCGCCGTGAAGTCGCGGACCGGTGTCTTCCATCCATTGAGATGGTTCACCGTGTGGTTTCCAACGGTATGGCCACCCGATACAATGGAAGTGAAGATCGAAGGATGCTTGCGAATGTTATCGCCCAAACAAAAGAATGTGGCTTTGACCGCTGACGCCGCGAGCACCTCCAGTACGAATTCTGTCGGACCGCTCACCGGGCCGTCATCAAAAGTCAGGTAGATCACCTTTTCCTGGGGATTCATCCGCCAGATGAGGGTAGGATAAAGCAGTGGCAGGAAAAAAGGCGTGCGGTGTGGTATCATCCGACCCTGCAGGAAAGAATGGTAATATCGTCCGGATAGCGTTCATTGCCCTTGAATGCGTCGAGGGCCACGATGATGTCCTGATGGATCGTCTTGAGGTCTTTCGTGTACGTGTGATCGCTGTTGAAGTATTCCATAATCTTCTCAACGCCGAATTCCTGCCCCCGTTCGTTCACCGTTTCGGTTACACCATCGGTATAGCAAAACAGAAGGAAGTCGTCAAGATCTGTAATGAACCCTTCGTTGACAAAAGGCAACGGATGCATTGCGCCGAGCACCGTGCACCCCTCTTCAAGTAATTGGAGGCCGTTCCGGCGGTTCCACAAGATTGGCGGATTGTGTCCGGCATTGACATACACCATCGTCTTCAGTTTTATATCGTAGATAGCAGCGAAGCACGTGATGAATTTTTCTCCCTTTGTATTTTCGAGCACCTGAAAATTTAGGGCTTCAATGATGTCAGTGAGATTGGGTGTTTGGCGGAGCAAGGTGCGCAGTGAGGCCTGGAAGTTTGACATCATCAGCGCTGCGGCGATGCCTTTGCCACTCACATCGGCGATACAAATAAGAAACTGGTTCTGGTTGATCGGAATGTAGTCATAGTAATCGCCTCCGACCATATCATGCGGTAAATAACTGGCCTCCACCTTCAGCACATCGGTGTTGGGAAGCGATTCGGGAAACAGGAACTGTTGGACATCACTCGCGATTTCGAGTTCTTTTCTGAAAGCCTCCTGTGCCAGTTGCTTGTTGGCGAGTTTCTTGTTCTCAATGGCGACGATGATGATGTTGCTCAGTGCCTGAATAAAACGGACGCCATCTTCGTCGACATCGCCTTTTTCATTTGTGTCGAGCCCACCGACGAACACCAGGGCAAGCGTATTGCTCTTGTGCGTTACGGGGATCACGATATCGAACTCGTGAAACTCACACTTGCCAAACTCCCGGAGGTGGGTGATATCCTGAATGGTTTTGAACGCCGGGAGAAGTTTAACCGACTGAAACTGGTGCGTTGTGCCAAAGCTCGCCTTGCAGTTCCATTCGTCGTCGAGGACGAACAGCGCCAGCTTTCGGATTTTCAGGTTGGAACGCAGCGTAAAATTGTAAATCTTGTACAAAGACGCCGCAGGCAGATTGCTGTTGATGGCCTGCGTGATTTCGAGAAGAGCGTTGAGCTCAAGTTCCTTTATTTCAACCTGTTTCTTTAAATCTCGTTGCGACATACTCTGAGCAAAGGTAGAAATTAATAAATCACAGGAAAAAGGGAAATGCGATGACCGGTCGTCGGCTGCTGGCATTCTCAGAACGGCTTGAAAATGCGATCTTTCCAGCGGTAGGGCCGAAAAAACGAGGCACCGCTCACGGCCACGACGTAGCACGGATAGGCAAACTGCAACCCGAAGAATGCGAGCCAGTTCCATGACACACCCAGGAACCGGCAAACCTGAAGCAGAAAGGCCGCTTCAAGGATCATTTTTATAGCCATCAGGAAAAGGGCATGCTGAATCATGGGGGTAAAAACAAAAAACCAGTTGAGTATAAACGTCAGCTGGAAGACGACCACCGTTACCGCAATCGCTTTCGTTGCAACCGACGTGTTATATCGCCACTTCGACGCCCACCGCAAGCGTTGGTGGTAAAAGGTTTCGACGTCGGGCTGTGCCTTTGTAGTGACAACCGCACCGGCGTCGGCGGCGAAGACAACGCTTCCGGGATATCGGACTTCAATCTTGCGCATGAGAAATTCGTCGTCGCCCGACGGTATGCCGAGGTTGTCGGAATAGCCGTTCACCGCCTTGAACGCCTTTTTTCTGAATGCGAGGTTGGCGCCGTTGCACATGGTCGGAATCCCCGCCGCTGCCGTCGCTGCCCCGCTGCCGACAAGGCTAGAAAATTCGATCACCTGCATGGCAGAAAAAAATGAGTCGTCGCCGGCCATGCGTACGCCGCCGACAACCATCATGACCTCGCGGGCCCGGAAGTAGGCGCGCAGCGTCCGCAGCCATTGCGGCGGAACCCGGCAGTCGGCATCCGTCGTCACGATGATCGATCCCCGTGCCACGCTGACGCCCGAAGCGATCGCCGCTTTTTTGCCGGTCCCATTGCTGTGAATGACGCGGATGCCCCTTCCCGGAAAGCGGCTGGCGACCCAGAACGTTTCATCACTGGAGTCATCGTTCACCACAATGATTTCGAGGTTTTTGTATTCCTGTGCCTGGAGATCGCCCAACAGATCGGCTATGGCCATTTCCTCGTTGCGCACCGGGATCACCACCGAAATAAGGGGCTCCTTGCCCGGCACAGTTTCCGCCATCGCACGCATGGCCTTTCTCCAGCCGGCGAGCAAGAACACCAGGAATAGAAAATAGAGGATGAATATGCCCGTAATGACTGCCATTCAATGGGATTTCGATTATTTACAAAGGCTGCCTATCTTGTGAGCGTGGGAAAGGTAATAAAAGAAAAGATCATCCTCGGACTTGACCCCGGGACGACCGTCATGGGATATGGCATCATCTGTGTCAAAGGACAGACCATAAGTTTGCTCCAATATGGGGTAATTCACTTGAATAAATACACGGGACAGGCGCTTAAATTAAAAAAGATCTTTGAAAGGGTCTTAAACCTGCTCGACGAGTTCGCGCCCGACGAAGTTGCTCTGGAAGCACCGTTCTTTGGGAAAAATGTTCAGTCGATGTTGAAGCTCGGACGCGCACAGGGTGTGGCCATGTCGGCGGCGCTGCATCGTGATATTCCAATAGTCGAATATGCACCGCGAAAGATCAAACAGTCGGTCACCGGCAACGGCAACGCATCCAAAGAGCAGGTCGCCAGGATGTTAATGACCGTTCTCACCATCCGTGAACTTCCGAGACTGCTCGATGCGACCGATGCACTCGCCGTGGCCCTCTGTCACCACTATCAGGGCCACAAGGGAAAAGGTGGAAAGGACAAGTCGTGGGCCGCCTTCCTCAAGGAAAATCCCGATCGGATCAAGATCACCACAAAGTGAATCGCAGAACTGCCTGACCATGTACGGCACCTTAACTTCGACCCAGCGCGAGTACGTTTTATTCCACCTCCGACAGCACATCGAGCTGAACGGAATCGGCCGCTACCTGACCTTCTCCAGCGAAGATCAAAATGTCGATCACCTGACCGGCCACATCATCTTCAAATGCACCTCCACTCCCTTTCGTCATGACGGCGTCAAATGTATCGAAGGCATACCCGTCCTGTTTCCGCTCGACGGCGCAACGCACTTTTACTACACAGATGCGAATGAGAACCTCGTATTCCCGCATGACATATTGAAGTCCGCTTTCTACCTGCTGTCCGGCTACCAGGAGTATGAAAACGCCGCGTCAAAAGACCAGCTCGGCAGGTTTTCTTTCGAAGACGCCGTCCAAAATCAACACAACTTTATCGACAAGCCGATCGTCAATTATTATTTCGCGAAAATCATTGAAGGAATAGAACAGTTCTGCGAGGCAAGAAACATTCGTGTTGAAAAGAAAAGGCTGTTCACGAACTTCGGATTTATCCTCTCGCACGATGTCGACTCTGTGGATCTCTATACAAAGGAGTACGTTCTCTATAAAATAAAGGAAATTCTCCACCTCAAAAAGAGCCAGCGATCAACACGCGAGAACATACGGCGTTTCGTCAATGCCGTGCTCAAATACCTTGGAGTCGTGAAGAATGACAATCCTCATTGGAATTTCGAATTCATGCGTGAACTCGAACGCGCACACAACTTTCGAAGCGTGTTCTATTTTCTGGACACAGGCGTTCTTCACAGCGATGCCTACTATACTTTCGATGAGCAACGAATTCTCGATCTTTTCCAGTCACTTAAGGCAGAGGCTTGTGAAATCGGACTACATGGACCGGTCCGGTCGATCAACGACCAAACGGTGATGCAGACCAGCCTCCGAAAACTCGAGCAATACAGCGGGGCGACCATCGTCGGTAGCCGCCAGCACCGGCTGCTGTGGCGGCATCCGGAAACCGCCATCATCCAAAGTGCCGTCGGCCTGAAGTATGATTCAACGTTGGGATTCGCCGCCCACGAAGGCTTCCGCAACTCCTATTGTTATCCGTTTAAACTGTATGACTTTGCACACGACCGGCCCATCGACATCTGGGAATATCCCCTCAACGTCATGGATGTAACGTTGTTTGCCTATCGCCAGCACAGTACCACCAGCGCTATGGAAAGCATAGGCCGCCTTCTCGACGAGGTACGGAAATTCGGAGGTGTGTTCTCGGTACTCTGGCATAACAGTTTTTTCGATGAAGGGGATTACCCGGGAATTACCGAATTTTACCGCCAATTACTTGGAAGCATTGCACGAGCAGGCGCCGAAAATACGCTCGGCATAGCACTCCTTGACAAGCTAGAAACATCTTCAGTACATGGATAAAAAAACATTTGCCCAATACGCGAAAACCGCGGAACGGAAGCACAAAGACGACGTGGTACTTCAGTATTGCACGGGGAAATCCGTTCTGGACGTCGGTTGTGTCGGACAGGACAGGGATTACGCATCCGACAATTGGCTGCACAACAAGGTGCGGAAAGTCGCCTCGCATCTGGACGGCGTCGATATTCTCCTGGAAGAAATTGCGTTGTTAAGAGCGAAGGGGTACAGCATGTATTCACTTGATGAGCTTCAACAAACCTCGAATCGCTATGATGTCATTCTGATGGCCGACGTCATTGAGCATGTCAACGACCCCGTCGGCTTCCTTCGCTTATATGCTTCGTATCTCACTGCCGATGGGGTGATGATTGTCACGACACCCAACTCCAACCGTGCCAACAACTTCATCAACATCCTCTTCAACAACAACTACACAGTGAATCCCGAACACACCTGCTGGTTTTGTCCGAGAACTTTTTCAGAAGTCACCACTCGGGCCAACCTGGCCATAACTGCGTTTTTCTGGGCGCACCACTACTTCGGGAAAGCCGACATCAAAGGTCTCTATCAAAAGTTCAAAATGACCCTTGCCAACCTTTTGATTTCAGCACGCAAGAACTTCAGCCCCAATATGATATTTATCCTGTCCAACCATACCGAACATGGACGCTGAACAGCTCAGAGCTATCTATAACGAACGTTTCTCGCAGCAACGCAATATCTGGTCATCGGTCGATGAGCGGAAAACGATGAAGGTCGCAAGAAGCATGGCGCGATGGCTAAAGGGTTTCGGATTTAACAAGCCCGCCGCCAGGCTGCTCGACGTCGGCTGTGCAACAGGTTTCTACACCGAGGCGTTCCGGCGGCTCGGCTATGATGTTGTTGGCCTGGACTACTCCGAAGTAGCCATCGAAAAAGCAACGCGTAATTTTCCTCATTGCCAATTTATTCAGATGAATGGTTTCGAGCCCACCTTTCATCAGGAGTTTGATGTTATCTTTTGCAGTGGGTTCAGTGGCGCGAACACACATGATCTTCCCTTTATCGCCAAGTGGATCAATCGGTACATGGCGTTCATTTCTCCGGGTGGCTTTTTCATCTTTTCCTATTTGAGCAATTTCTCGGGTAAAGAACAAGAAGGAGAAATCGTGAACCATAGTATGAAGGAAATCAACGACCTCGTCCGGCTGATCGAAGGCGAGTACCGAGGCATACACCTTTTTCAATACTTCGGCCTGGTATCGCGCATCAAAAAATTCGTGCAAAGACGCGTACTGGGGAAAAATGTTCGTGAATACTATTCCGTTTTTATTCAGAAGCCTGTCTCATGATCAGGCATTTCCGAGGTATTTCCGCATGACCGCATCCATCTGCCGGTTAAAGTTTTCCGATGAATACTTCGATCGATACAGTGCTTTGCATTTTACGGAAAGCGCTTCACGTAGAATCGGATCGCCGACCTTTTCGGACAGTCCGCCGTCGTCAAAGAAGATTCCACAGCCTGCGTTGATTTTCCCGGCTGTCGTGCGCCTGTAGTTTCCGATGATCGGGATGCCCATCGCCATGTAGTCGATGTCTTTGTTGGCTTCCTGAATTTCGTAACTGAGATGTACCGGCTCGATGAGGCTGCACCCGAACAGGTAGTACTGTGTTAGCAGTCTTGACAACTCGGCTTCCAGGACTTCCGCAGAGACCTTGGGCGTGTGAGTAACAAGAGACGTCTGCCGCACTGCTTCTTTTACTGAAGCCTCCGGTATCGGACCGTAAACGTGCAAGGGCATCTTCAGTCTTTCCGACAGGTCGATAATACGCCTCGCTCCCTTGTCTTCACTGAAGGCACCAAGATAGAGGAGTGCCGGAGGACGACGGGGGTCATTTGGCTGCTCCAAATGCTCGAACGGTGAATAGTAGAATAAGATGTGCGCTCTGCCGTTAAAATAGTCAGCGAGGGCCTCCGAGTTGACGAGAATCTCGTCGCAATAACGGAATGCGTAGTGCTTCTCAATTCTCTTGAAGAGCGTTACAATCGGATTGCGCACGAGCGTGACGACCCGTATCTTCTTCTGAAGAAGGAAAAACCGAAGGTATACGTTGTGGTCAATCGTCTCGTAGATCACCGTTTTGCCGGCACGCTTCGCGTACTTGACAAGCGGCAGATACCGAAGATCAGTCACGAACACGATATCAAACTCCGCGATGCGCGCCTTACACCGGTTGATGGCGATCAGGTCAAAGTAGTAGAGCGAAAGCCAGTTCAGCCGTGTGTAAAGTCCCGGGCGGTAGTCCGATCCGTTGACGAATGAAACCGTGTATCCTTTGTTGAGGAAGTATCGCTGGAAAAGTAATAGTCTGGGATGCAGCGGTTCAATCGGGCGCGGCGTAAAGAATCCGATTCTCATTCAAATATTGTTGATGCCTATTACTTTTCGTAATGTGCGGACAAATTCTTATGCTATTTTTACGGGTGCGTAAATATAGCACAACGGCAAGGAATAACGTTTTCGGAAATGCTCAAAATCCTTAAATCTTCGGTACGTGACACCGCCATCTACAGTATCGGGACCTTTTCCTCCAAGCTTGCCGGCTTTGTACTCGTACCTCTTTACACCAATCGAGCATTTCTTTCAGAAACCGACTACGGGGTTTTAAACCTGATAGAAGCAAACCTTCAAATCATCATATCTGTTTTTGGTCTCGGTTTGTCGTACGGCTTTGAAAGGTGGTACTGGGACAAAGACAAGCTCGACAAGCGAAAGTCGATCCTGTTCACGATATTGTTTTCGACCGTCTGTCTCTCGGCAGTACTCATTGCAGGTGCCATTCCATTGGCGATCCCGATGTCTGAAATACTATTTGACAGTGCGTTCTATTCGGGCGTCTTCAAGCTTATGGTCATCAATGCGGCGCTGGAGATCATTGCCCAGACGCCCACCTCGTTGATCCGGCTTCAGGAGAAATCGGTCTTGTTCACCATTTCCAATATCGTAAAACTCGTGGTGAGTATTTCGTTTACGGTAATCTTCATCACGCAGTTACATCTTGGCCTTTCCGGAATCTACTACGCCCAGATCATCGGCGTCCTCGTATACTTTGCATTGTTGGCGCCGCTGATTATGCGGCACGTCGAGGTAAAATTTGAATGGCGCGAGCTGGGCGACATTCTGCGGTTCAGGTTCCCACTACTTTTGCCGGTCATCGCCCTCAACGTTTTTGCTTTCAATGACAGGTTTGTGATCAGCAACATGATGGGAATGCTGGAGACGGGCATCTACTCACTCGGCGCCAAGCTGACAAACACTATCCGGGTCTTCCTGATCACCGCCATCTGGTTGGCGCTTATGCCGACCGTCTACAAGATGATGAACGATCCGGCCAACAAGCGATTCTAT
>CAYMWA010000112.1:0-12319 GCA_964393795.1 uncultured Roseivirgaceae bacterium | reverse complement strand
ACTCTTTTGAAAAAATCGTCCACAAAATAGGGGGCTTAGACAAGCCAAACCAGCGGTAAGCGGAATAAAAACATTAGCGTTTTTCTTCAAGAATCCTTGTCGATTGGAAACTTATGCTTACATTTGTGAGTGATCACTAACTAACATAATCGTTGATCGAGTAAATATGCAGCAGTTTACACCCCGGCAAATTGAGATAATGGAAGCGGCGTCAAACAGGATTTCGCAGTTTGGAATACAGAATTTGACGATTAAGACCCTCGCCCAGGATATTGGATTATCCGAGCCCGCTTTATATCGCCATTTCAAAAGCAAAAATGAAATTTTGTTAAGCTTGCTGGAATACTTTAAAGCTGAAATGGAAAGCCGTATCCATGCTATTCCATTTAAGCCAAATGAAACGGAGGGCAATAAACTAAGAGCCATTTTCCATTCACAGCTGCAAACGTTTACAAATAAACCTGCTATCGTTAGCGTCATTTTTGCGGAAAGTATTTTTCATTTTGACGACGGTCTGAGCAGCAAAGTGTCTGAAATAATGGATATGATGCAGAAATATGTAAATGCGAACATCACTGAAGGACAGAGAAATGGATCCTATAACAACTTAATCAACTCGTCTACCCTTACCACAATAATTGTAGGCGGAATGAGAATGACGGTTTTGAAATGGAAACTCTCAGGACATAAATCCAATCTGGTGAAAGACGGAAAAACGGTTTTGAACGGAATCTTGAAAATGATAGAAAAATAAGCTAAAAAATTTTTACGCAATGATGTTAGTGAGCGCTCACAATCTTCTTTTTATTCTATTGATCTTTATCGGGTGGAATACAGGCTGGGCACAGGAAGTCTGGACACTGAAGCAATGTGTTGATACGGCGCAGCTGTACAACAAGACGCTGCAAATTGGCAGGAACAATATCAGCATAAGCGAACAGCGGGAAAAGGAAGCCAAAGCCTATCTCATTCCAAAAGTTACCGCCAGTGCCGACTACAAATACTTTATGGAATTGCCCACGCAACTTATGCCGATGAATGCGCTTAATCCCCAGGCACCGGAAGGACAATTCAGAGATATTCAATTCGGCGTTCCGCACAACTTCAATGCGAACGTGCAACTGGTAATGCCTTTGTACAATCCACAGGTCTATGGAGCAATTGAAAACACCAAAATAGCCACGACGCAGACACAACTTCAGTTTCAAAAATCGGAAGAACAGGTGTTATATGACATCACGACGCTGTATTACAATGCCCAAATTCTGAAACATCAACTCCAATTTTTGGACGACAATCTGACAAACACCCAAAAACTCCTGGAGAATATACAGCTGCTGGAAGAGCAGTTATTGGCAAAGGGCACAGATGTAACTAAGGTGAAATTGCAGTCCGAACAGTTGAGCACGCAAAGAGAAAATATTCACAATAGGTACGTATCCGTTTTGAATGCCTTGAAACTGAATATAGGTATCGATTTGGAAAGCAATCTAGAGGTAGCAAGCATTAGTTCTGTTCACGTTGGTTGGGAATACGTTCCCGAAACGAGCTTGGATCTGAAAGTTATTCGGGCACAAAACAAACTGTTGAATGCTGAATTAAGTATGCTGAACAAATCAAGGTACCTCCCGTCGTTGAATTTGATGGCTTCCTATGGAACAACAGGGTTCGGTTACGACCAAACGCCCAACGCGTTTTTCAAGTTCTACCCTATAAGTTTTGCAGGGTTGCAGCTGACTTACCCGCTTTTTGACGGATTGACGACACGGCGAAAAGTCGACCAAAAGAAATTGGAAATCAGCAATAATGAATTACAGATCAAATTGATAGAGGAGAAACATAAAATGAATATGGAGAATGCCTCACGGGAAAGAACCATTGCGCAGCAAACGATTGCCAACACCGAGAATCAGATCGCTTTAGCGAAATCCATTTATGAACAAACCATTTTGCAGCAGAAACAAGGCACAGCTACCCTTACCGACGTTTTGCTGGCCGACAACACACTTCGCGAGGCACAGCAAAACTACCTGTCAGCAATCATTGATTATCTCAAAGCTGACTTAGAACTCAGAAGATTGACGGGCAAAAGTAACTAACGAACAAATAAAGATATGAAATGGAAAAAGATCATCGGCGTAATCGCTTTGGTAGCCGTGACTGCTCTCGCGTTCTTTAAATTGGCAAGCAATAAAAAAGCCGCGGAAGACAAGGTTTATCGGTACGATAGAGAAAGTCCGATTGCAGTAAGTGTAGATACTATTCGTTTGGAGATAATTGACGATGCGACTACTTATACCGGAACTTTTGAGGCGAACAGGGAAACCAGAATCAGTACAGATATACAGGGGAAGATTAACGTTGTGTTGGTGGACATCGGAAGCGACGTTAGAAAGGGGCAGCCGCTCGTTCAGTTGGATAATTCGCTTTTGAAATTGCAGCTGCAAGCAGTTGAAGTACAAATCGAGGGCCTGGAAGAGGATGTAAAACGATACACGATTCTAACGAAAGCAGATGCCGTTCAGGGTGTACAATTGGAAAAAGCAGAATTGGCATTGAAAGCTGCGAAGGTTCAGAAAGCGACTTTATTGGAGCAAATCGGGAAGACGACCATTAGGGCACCTTTCAGCGGTGTCGTAACGGCGAAACTCAATGAAGAAGGTGGATTTGCAGCACCGGGAGTGCCCTTACTTCAAATTACGGACATCAACACACTGCGTTTTACGGTTAATGTTCCTGAACAGGATTTGGTACGATTCCGAACGGATCAATTCCAAAAAATCAGTGCTGATGCCTATCCTGACATTTCTCTTTCGGGCAGAGTAATAATGACAGGGAGCAAAGCCAATCCTGGTAATAGTTTTCCAGTACAGTTTCAAGTTCCAAATGCTGAAAATGCGATGATAAAATCGGGAATGTTTGGAAAGGTACAGCTTTTCGAAAATCGACAAGAGCAGGATATCCTTATCCCTACAACGGCCATTCTGGAAGAAAGTGGAGAAGCGAAGGTGTATCTGATAAGAAATGGAAGGGCAAGCCTTCATACTGTCAGCACGTCAAACAACATTGGGAATATGACAGTCATTGAAAGTGGATTAAAATCCGGAGATATTCTTGTAACGAAGGGTTTTATCAACCTGTTTGAAAACGCGGCGGTTACGTTAAAATAAGATCAGCGAAGAATGAATATTACAGAAATATCAATCAAACGACCATCACTGATTGTTGTTCTTTTCAGCGTATTGGCATTACTGGGAATTATCGGATTTAATAATCTAAGCTATGAATTAATGCCCGATTTTAATCAGCCGGTTGTTGTCATTCGTACGGTTTATCCGGGTGCGGAGCCGAATGAGGTAGAGACTTCAGTTTCCCGCAAAATTGAAGATGCACTCTCCAATTTGGAGGGTGTGGATTATTTGGTTACGAAATCATTGCCCAACGCTTCTATCGTCATTGCCAATCTGAAATATGGAACTGATTTGGATAATACGATGCAGGATGCCCAACGCTACATTGATAATATCCGAAAGGACCTACCTGATGATATTCAAAATCCGGTGATGAGCAAGGTATCGCCTAACGATTTACCCATGATGTCTGTAATTGCAACGAGCAATTTAGAGCCTACAGCGTTTTACCAAAAAATGAAAGACGATTTCCTGCCTCAAATCCAAAAGGTAAAGGGTGTTGCGGAAATCACGGTGTTGGGAGGCGAAGAAAGGGAGATTCAAGTGAAAGTGGACAAAGAGAAGTTGAAGTTATACAGGATTTCACTTTATCAGGTTGTGGAAGCCATTAACCGTTCGGGAATCGACCTGCCGGCGGGGAAAGTGCAAACGGATACAGAAAACAGTTCCGTACGGTTGGTGGCTAAATTTAACACCTTAAATGACATCAAAAATGTACAGCTGGCAATGCCTTTACCTGGTAGTCCTGTCTATGTGAGAGATGTGGCGGAAGTCAATGACGGATCTAAGGAAATGAGTTCCGTGAGCCGTTACAACGGGAAAAACGGTATTGGACTTTTAATTAAGAAGCAGGGCGACGCCAATGCGGTAGAGGTGTCCAAATTGATAAGAGAGCAATTTCGAATAATTGAAATGAGTAATGCTGCAAACGATATTGAATTTGTCGTTACTGACGATAGCACTGACAATACCGTTGCCGCCGTTAATTCTGTAGTGTTCGACCTGGTGTTAGCCGTGATTTTGGTTTCGATGGTGATGTTGTTGTTTTTAAGGAGCTATCGCAATTCTCTCATTGTTATCATCGCCATCCCCACATCGCTGATAACAGCATTCGGAACAATGTGGCTTTTGGACTACACTCTGAATCTGATGACCCTTCTGGCAATGTCTTTGGTTATCGGCGTTTTGGTGGACGACGCGACGGTGGTTTTGGAGAACATCCAACGCCACTTGGATATGGGAAAAGATAAACGAAAAGCAGCGATGGACGGACGTATGGAAATCGGGTTTTCAGCCCTTTCTATCACGTTGGTGGACGTTGTAGTATTCTTACCCATTCTTTTCCTCCAAGTTTTTGTGGCAGACATGCTTCAGCAGTTTTCGGTCGTGATCATGGTAACGGTCCTTACGAGCTTGTTGGTAGGCTTTACGCTTACACCCTGGCTGGCTTCACGAATCGGAGAAAAGGAGAACTTGCAACCGACCAATTTGTTCAACCGTTTTTTACTTTGGTTTGAACAGAAATTGGATGAATTCATCGTTTGGTACGGAAGGCTCTTGGATTGGGTTTTGAACCATAAATTGTTTTTTTCGGGCTTCGTGCTGTTGCTTTTTGTAGGGACTGCCGTGATGATGAAACAGGGAATTATTGGTAAAGAATTGATTGCGACAGGCGACCAGGGAAAGTTTCGATTGGGATTGGAATTTGATAAAAGTACTTCGATTCAACAAAACAATCTGATTTCCGAAGAAATAGAGGAGTATATTTTGAAGCAACCGTATGTGGCGACGCTGTTCAGCAACGTGGGAGGACCAAGTTCGGGAATGGGAAGCTTAGGTGTGGGAATGGCAAATAAATCCGAATTCACCATTCAACTGAAACCTGAAAAGGAAAGAAACAATCTGTCTACCGATAGTTTTATGCAATCTCTAAGGGCGGATTTGCAAAACGAGTATTCGGGTGTCAATTTTTCGATAGTGGCTTTGGGGCTAATTCCGCGTTCTGCACCGATTGAGATTACGCTGAGCGGTATCGATATTACCGAGGTAATGAATACGGCCCATGAGCTAAAGAGTGTTATTGAGGAAATGCCCGGAGCTGATAATGTCCGTTTGTCGGTTGAAGCAGGAACCCCTGAATTGAAAGTGATCCCTGACCGGGATAAAATGCAGCGTCTGGGACTAAATACTGCTTATGTGGGAGTGAACCTGCGTACGGCCTTTTCAGGGAATGACGATGCTACTTTAACTGAAAGCGGAACAGAATATCCAGTTCGAATTTGGCTCGATAGATTTAGCCGTACAAGCTATGACGATGTGAGGCAACTCAGTATCATAAATCCGATGGGTATTCCGGTTGAAGTGTCGCAATTTGCGAGTATTGAGGGAGGCAATTCGCCATCGTTGTTGGAAAGAAAGGACCGACAGCCGGCGGTTACGTTGACAGCCGATGCTTTAGGTCGTCCATCGGGAACCGTAGCAGATGAAGTCGTCGCTTACCTTAACGACAATCCGTTGCCCGACGGTGTTCAAATGGCTTGGGGCGGTGACATTAAACGGCAGAACGACAGTTTCGGCGCTTTGGGCTCCGTGTTGCTGATTTCTTTTGTTCTGATTTACCTGATCATGGTTGCCCTGTACGATAGTTACATTTATCCGTTCGTTGCTTTGTTTGCTATTCCGGTGGCCGCCATTGGAGCACTTTTGGCGTTGAATTTATCGTCTAGCCATTTGAGCTTATTCGCTTTGCTTGGCCTGATCATGCTAATGGGATTGGTGACTAAAAACTCCATTTTGATTGTGGATTTTACGAATCAGTTGAAAGCCGAAGGAATGCCGTTTCGTCAGGCTATTATCGAAGCAAGCAGAGGACGGATGCGTCCTATTTTGATGACTACGCTTTCAATGGCAATCGGAATGTTACCTATTGCTTTGGCTACCGGAACGTCAGCCGAGTGGAAAAATGGTCTGGCGTGGGTCATTATCGGCGGATTGCTCTCGTCGTTGATATTAACAGTTTTCCTGGTCCCGATGGTGTATTATGGCGTGGATACACTGAAAGAAAAGCTTAACGGTAGCTTGCAGTCAGGCGGGCGCCGCCGTTGACGCACCACTAACTTGCGCAGTGACCTCTACAACCGGCTCCATGGAAACCGTTGCCTTGATGGAGTTGGTTATCAGACATGCTGATTCCGTTTTTGTGAGAATGCGCATAGCCTTATCGCGGTCCTGGTCCAGGAATATGACAAGTACGGGTTCGATCAACACTTCCGTCATCTGAAGCTTCCCTTCAACGTTGTCAAGCTTTCCCTTTGCCTGGCAGGAGAACGACTTGAAGTTAAGTCTGGAATTTTCTGCTATCGCGAGGAAAGTGGTCATGAAGCAACTCGCCACGGCTGCGGTAAAAAGATGTTCGGGCGACCATATTCCCGGAATGCCTTTAGGGAATTGGGGCGGCGTGGCTACTTCGATACACCCGTTCTCGGATGGATTGCTAAGTTCCGGCGAGCACATGACGCCCTTGCGGTCGTTGCTCCAGTTAACATTGACTTGATAATAGTGCGATTCCATAATCATCCTGACTTTTAGATTCAACTCTAAAATAGTTCCAAACGACATTTTGACCCCATGATATCAATCAGGTCACAGGATGATCATCGTCAGCATCCGGTAAGGACTTTTAGAATAGAACCTTTGTGCAAAAAAAGTACCACCCGACTTTGGCTTCCCGACGGAGCGAATATTGCTTGCGTCTCTATCGTATTCAGTTTGGGTCAAAATAAGCCCGGTTTGTGTTATCTTTCATTCTCAATCACCTGATTGTGCTTTAAGTGGGCGTCAGGTATGCCGGCGTAAAGTCGCGCTTTGGAGGTGTTGAAGCTGTGGGTTGTCAATGATTTTACGCGAATTGGATTTTTCGCATGAAAAGGATTACCTTTTGTCCGCAGCGGTGAATTTGTATACTGAGAGGGAGGAAGAAAATGGAAACAGCGATGATCTTTAAATCGACAATTACTTGTCCGGAATGCGGACATCAGAAGGAGGAGACAATGCCGGCACATGCGTGTCAGCATTTTTATGAATGCGAAAACTGCAAAACCATTTTAAAGCCCAAGGCAGGCGATTGCTGTGTATTTTGCTCATATGGAACAGTTAAGTGCCCGCCCATGCAGTCCAGCGCTTGTTGAATGAGTTTAATACCCTACATAGAATATACAAGGATTGAAGCAGCAGATCGAAATGCTGCGCAATGGTATCACCTGTCTCATCTCAGCAATGCCTGCGCCAAAGAGGATGCCCACCGTACTTCTGCCTATGCGATCTGCCTGCTGAGTGAAGGCGAACTTCAATTGGAATCAGATCTGTTTATACATGCTGCCAAAGCTCCGGCGATATTTACAATAGCGCCTTCCGCTATTCGGAAATTTACCGACATGGGTACAAACTATGACGCCAAGATCCTTTTTTTTCGTAAGGAGATTTTTCTGGAAGGACTCACTGACGTCAATTACCTTGACAAATTTGATTTCTTTGAAAAAACGGGGCAGCAAGTCGTAAGATTGAATTCCGCACAATTTCAGCAGTTTCAATCCTACTTTGATCTCATACATAAAAAATCAATTGAAAACGCGCCAAACACTTCTGCGATTATCCGAAGCTTGATCTATATTATCCTCAATGAAATAGACGGCGTTCACCAAAACCAGGTCCAGGATGAATCTCCGGCTGTAGATAAGGGCATTCATATTCTTTCCCGGTTTAAGGCCCTTCTGTCCGAGCACTTTATTGAGGAAAGGCGGGTTTCATTTTATGCGGATAAGATGCACCTGACCCCCAAGTATTTTTCCACTGTAATTAAAGAGGTCAGCGGTAAAACGGCTGGCGCGTGGATCAACGAGATGCTTGTGTTGGAATCGAAGGTACGCTTGCAGAGCAAAGCGCAAACCATTGCCCAGATTGCCGACGACCTCGGTTTTTCCGACCCATCCCATTTCGGAAAGTTCTTCAAGAAGCACGTTGGCATTAGTCCGATGGATTACAGAAGCTGACGAGAACTACCGAATCCGACTTTCGTACCATTTCCACCTACTTTCGGCTCTTCCCCGCCCTCCGTTACCGCCGTATCTTTGTAATGAATTAAAGAAATGTAAAACATTAAATACGAAGCCATGAAAACTATAAAATTTCAATTGGAGGTGCTTACCTGTCCAAGTTGTATCAACCGAATCGAAGGCGTCCTCAACAAGGAAGCGGGCGTGAAAAGCGCAAAAGTCATGTTCAATTCCAGTAAAGTGAAAGTGGACTATGAAGAAGACAAAACCAATCCCGACAGGCTCGCGGAGCTTATCGAAAAGCTGGGGTATCCCGTACTTTCAGGTAAAGCCGCCTAACTAAAAGAATGAAGATCATGAAAAGCGAAAGTAAAAATGTCTTGACGTTTATATCGGGCGGACTGCTCCTCGCTGCTTTGATGACGCATCTCATAAGCCCGGGGAACTTTGCGTTGGATGTTCTTTTGATGATCGCATCTGTCGTTGCGGGAGTTCCGATTGCAATGAAGGCATGGCAAGCATTGCGCATGAAAGCATTTAGCATTGATTTGCTGGTAACCATTGCTGTTGTCGGTGCGATGATTATCGGGGAGTACACGGAAGCCGCAGTGGTTACGTTCCTGTTTTTGTTTGGTGACTATCTGGAAGGACGCACCTTGAAGAAATCACGTGCTTCATTGAAATCACTGATGGATATGGCACCGCTGGAAGCTACGGTTTTGAGAGCGGGAGATCGTGTCACCATCCCCGCAGACGAAGTGGAAATTGGCGATCATGTGATTGTGCAACCCGGAGGGAGGATTCCGGTTGACGGAAAGGTTATTTCCGGTCAATCCCTGATTAACGAAGCCGCTATTACCGGCGAATCTGTTCCCGTTAATACGCGTGAAGGAGATCAGGTGTTCAGCGGTACCCTTTCAGACAACGGCTATCTGGAGATTATGGCCGAAAAGGTGGGCGATGATACCACTTTTTCGAAAATCATCGAGCTGGTGGAAGAAGCACAGGAATCGAAAGCCAAAACCCAAAAGTTCATGGAGCGGTTCGCTGCTTACTATACGCCAGGTGTTATCGTGCTGTCTGTTTTGGTTTGGCTTATTACACAAAATGTACATCTGGCCTTGACCTTCCTTGTGATCGCGTGTCCTGGTGCACTGGTGATTTCCGTGCCGGTTTCTATCGTGGCCGGAATTGGCAATGGCGCCAGGAACGGTATCCTGATCAAAGGCGGAGACAAAATGGAAAACCTGGCCAGGGTAAATGCCATCGTGTTTGATAAAACGGGTACGTTGACCGAAGGCAAACCAACGGTAACCGGAATAAAAGCTTTCGGGATTCCTGAAGAGGAATTGCTCAGAGTTGCGGCGGAAGTTGAAGTAACTTCCGAACACCACTTGGGCAAGACCATTGTGAAAGAGGCAGAAGAAAACGAACTGGATTTGAAAAACAGGCCGACAGCTGTTGAAATCATGAAAGGTCATGGACTGCAGGCGAAGTTGGCTTCTCATATGATCTATATTGGAAACAGATCAGGTGCGGACAAATTGGGTGTTGCCGTGGATGCTGCGATGGACAACTATTTGTTGGAGCAACAAGAAAAAGGATATACAGCGGTTCTGGTGGCGCAGAATAAACAAGTTATTGGAATCATATCCATTGCTGACCAGATACGTAAAGAGGCACCGGCAGCAATCCAGGCCTTGCAGGAACAGGGAATCAATCGCACCGTAATGCTTACCGGAGATAATAGAAGCGTGGCGGAACAGGTAGCCAATCAATTGGGGATCAACCGCGTATTTGCGGAGCTATTGCCGGAGAACAAAGTGGAAAAGGTAGCGGCTTGTAAAGAGTCAGGAATCAAACTGGCTATGGTTGGTGACGGAATAAACGATGCTCCTGCTATTGCCACGGCCGACGTTGGTATCGCTATGGGCGGTACCGCAACCGACGTCACGATGCAAACCGCGGATGTTATCCTGATGTCTGACAAACTGGATAAATTACCGTATGCGCTTCAATTGGCTAAGGCTACCATCCGCAATATGAAACAAAACACCTACTTCGCATTGATTACGGTAGCACTCTTATTGGTGGGTGTGTTGACGGGTAATATTCATTTGGCCTCGGGAATGCTGGTGCACGAAATAAGTGTTATTCTGGTCATCCTGAACGCGGTACGACTGGTACGCTTCCCAAAATACCAGCTCACATTGAAACCGTTGAAAATTTGGACGAAAGAGAAGAAGGATACACCGGTTGGGGAGCTGGCTTATTCAGGATGTGGTGTTTAAGATAAATCCGACCTTTATACCATTTCTGCCTACTTCCAACTCTTCCGTGAGGCGGGCTCCGGCTGTATCTTTGTACTATACATTTATTTAACAAAACTTTTAAAAATATAAAGCAATGGAAACAGTGAATAAAATCAAAAAACTCTGGGGTAAAGCAGCGCTCTTACTAGGGGCTGTGATGTTTGTATTGGTTGCGCCTGGCTATGCGCATTGTGATTCTTACGACGGTCCTGTGATTCAGGATGCCTATAAAGCGTTGAAGAAGGAAGATGTGACTTATGTGATGAAGTGGATTGCTGAGGATCAGGAAACAGAGATTGCAAATCTGTTCAGCAAAACAGTTGCCTTGAAAAATGGTGATGCTGAAATTTACCAAATTGTTGAAAAGCATTTTCTGGAAACCCTTGTCCGCCTTCACCGCGAAACAGAGGGAGCTTCGTATACCGGATTAAAGCCGGCGGGTTCTACCGCTCCCATTATCCAGATGGCTGACAATTCGATTGAAGACAAGGAAGTAGGAACCTTGCTGTCCAACTTAAGCCGGCACATTCAGGCAGTGATCACTGAAAAGTATAATAAAGTGGCTGCACTGAGTAAAGTGAAAGACAATTCTGTCGCTGAAGGAAGAGCTTATGTAGTTGCCTATGTGGATTACACACACACGCTCGAAGCAATCGAAGCTGTTATAGCCCATGGTGGTCATCACTAACACATATTTCTTAGACCGAACATTGGCCTCCGTTCTGGACTTCGGAACGGAGGCTGGTTTTTTGATATTTCGTGGAGATTTTCAAGAGTGTAGCCACCGGCGGCACCTGTTATAACGACTACTTTATTTTGGAATTTCATTTTACTAACCGTTTTGGATGAGTGATTCTTCAAAGAAGGGATAATCTGTATATCCCGTTGCGCCAGGTGTGTAGAGCGTGGTGAAATCAACAGGATTAAGCGCGGCCTCTTTTTCTATTCGCTGGACGAAATCCGGATTGGATAGAAAAGAACGTCCGAATCCAACCAGGTCTGCAAACCCATTATGAAGCGCTTCTTCTCCAGTATCCATGGTAAGCCCATTGGTTAAAATGATGGTTCCGGCGAACGATTGACGAAGCGATTGAAAGGTCTTGTCCGGAATAGACGCATCCGCGGCAACATGTAGATAGGCGATTTCCAACGCATCTAAAGATTCAGCAATGTAGACATACGTTTGATGGGTTTCTTCCGCATCGTAGTGCGCCAAATCGCCCAGGTTCGAAAAGGGCGATAGCCGAATGCCCACCTTATCTTTGCCAATTGCTTCGGCTACGCGGGCTGCTATCTGCAAGGTGAGTCTCGCGCGGTTCTCGATATTTCCGCCGTACGCGTCTGTGCGATTGTTTACAGTGGGGTTTAGAAATTGTTCCGGCAAGTAACCGTTGGCGCCATGGATTTCCACACCATCGAATCCGGCGGCAATCGCATTTTTAGCAGCCGCGACGAACCCATTGATGACATCCTCGATTCCTTTGGTAGAAAGTGCAACGGGCTGAGCGTAATCTTGCAATCCGCGGGTGTCGGTAAAGATTTGACCCGATGCTTTTATGTCGGATGGACCAACAAGGATCGAGCCCTCGGGGAGATTGTCGTAGTGCCCAATGCGACCCGTATGCATCAGTTGCATGAAGAATTTGCTGCCTCCCTTGTGAACAGTATCGGTAATTTGTTTCCATGCTTCCGCCTGTTGTTCACTAAAGATCCCGGGAATACGGGGATAGCCCAATGCTTCAGGAGCAGGGGCGGTGCCTTCAGC
>CAYMWA010000111.1:0-12512 GCA_964393795.1 uncultured Roseivirgaceae bacterium | reverse complement strand
AACACTTTCTCTGCAAACTTGAGTGCATCTTCAAAAGCTTCCCTATCAATCGTAACCCGCTCACCCTTTTCTGCTAATGTGGAGACTATGGTTTCGGTGGCGATGTTGCCGACGAGTTCGTCGGTGGCCATAGGACAACCACCGTAGCCGCGGATGGCGCCGTCGAATCGCCTGCATCCTCCGCGCAGGGCGGCCTCAACCTTCGAACGTGAAGTATCGGGCGTAGCATGCAGGTGAACACCAATAACCGCCGAGGGAAACTTTCCCGACACCGCTGCAAAGAGTGATTCGACGCTCGCACTGTCCGCCGCCCCGACCGTATCCGCGAGTGAGATGACATCCGATCCCAGGGTCACCAGGATATCGACAAACTGCTCCACAAGATCGGTCGCGTACGGATCACCGTACGGATTTCCAAATCCCATACTGATATAGGTGACAAGCTCTTTTCCCGATTTATCACATATCGCCTTGATGTCCGCAAGTGTGTTGAGCGCATCGGGGATGGACTTGTTGGTATTGCGCTTCTGGAAAGTCTCGGAGATGGAAAGTGGAAAGCCAATACAGGCAATCGCACTGTGACGCGCTGCCTCCTCCGCGCCGCGCGTGTTGGCCACAATGGCCAACAACTTTGACCGGCTTCCGCCGATATCGAGTCCGTCGAGAACCTGTTGCGTATCTGCCATTTGGGGAATAGCTTTGGGCGATACGAAACTGCCAAAGTCGATCGTATGAAATCCGACCTTCAACAACTTGTTGATGTACTCAATCTTGAGATCGGTTGGGATGAAACGCGTCAATCCCTGCATGGCATCACGGGGGCATTCGACAATCTGGATCTCGGAATTCATGCTTGAATTGTTTTATAAATATTCGTCAAAAAAAATGGTAAATAAAAATGAAAGCGTTTATGGAACAATCAACGAAGTATAATGCCATTCAACTTCATTTTCAAACCTATGGAACCGCGTATCGTATTAAGTAGACCAATACCCTGCAAATGCCATTACCTGAATTAACCGCGAATCTCGGCCAGAAGCGGGCCGCGCATCTACTGCGCAGGGCGACCTTCGGACCAACGAGGGAACAAATAGACGCCTTTTCGGTCATGACGCCTGCAGAGGCCGTCGAACAACTCTTCAGGCAAGCCCTTCCGGATCCCACTCCTCCCATTGATCCCGCTACCGGACAAACGTGGTGCATCGGCGGATCAATTGACGCCAACAGTCCCGACGATGAATTGCAAAGATATTTTAAGGGATGGTTTGTCGCGCAAATGCTCAGTGCGGGAATCGACCCATCCCTCTCGCTCGCCTATTCCGCACGTGAGAAACTCGTGTTTTTTCTCCATACGCATTTCACTACCATCCAGTCGAAAGTAAACAACAGCAGATCGCTCTATTTTCAGAATCAGCTTTTCCGAATATTCGCGCTCGATGCCATGCGCACTGACCCATGGGCAAACTTCAAGGACCTCTCCGTGTACATTAGCATAGACAATGCGATGTTGCGACTGCTCGACGGCAATATGAACGTAAAGGGAAGCCCCAATGAAAACTACGCGCGTGAATTCCATGAGCTGTTCTCCATTGGAAGAGGTCTCGAAGGAACGCTTCCGACATCGACGACCCCTGGCGACTACATCCTGTTTACCGAGCAGGACGTGCAAGCAGCTGCCCGGGTGTTTTCGGGGTGGGACGTCGATGAAGATTTTCTGACAATCGATGCCTTGACGGGCGTGCCGCGCGGACGGGTCAAAGGCGACATACTCAATGCTTCCGCACACGACAACGAACCCAAAACGTTCAGCGCCCGCTTCGGCAACAACGTCATCCAGCCTGACCCGACGCTGCTGAATAGCGGTATGCCCACCGAAGACAGCGCGATCGACGAGATACGACAACTCGTCGATCAAATCTATTCGAGGAACGAAACGGCCAGGCAGATATGCTGGAAAATCTATCGCTTTTTTGTCTACGCGCCCCACACACCGGATGCTGCTATGGCCATCGACAGCACGATCATTACCGAAATGGCCAATACATTTGTGGCCAACGGTTTCAAGATTCAGCCCGTCATCGAAAATCTACTGCGCAGTGTGCACTTCTATGAGGGCGCCAGCGGCGTCACCGATGACAACTTCGGTGGCATCATCAAATCACCGCTCGACCTGGTAACCGGAACGCTACGGTTCTTCGACCTCACCCTCCCAGATATGGAAACGAGCACGGCCGACTTTTACGAAGCCACCGACCATCTCCTCGGTACGATTGAAAATCTCGGAATGAACTTTTTCGAACCGTATGACGTGGCAGGCTATGAAGCCTATCACCAGTTTCCCATTTACCACCGCAGCTGGATCACCCCGAACTATCTGGCGAGGCGCTATGAATTTATCAGACACGTGATCACGGAAACAGAAGGAAACATGTTTCAGGTCAACGTTTACGATTATGTAAAGAACAATATTCCCGATGCGATCGCCTCCAATGCGGACACCCTTATCATCGAACTGGCCAGGTACCTCCTACCCGTCAGCGACAACCTGACGTTCGACGAGGCCGTTGATGATAGCGCGGGCCTTACAGCAGAACGACTCAACTATTTTAAGGAACGCCTGTTGCAACAATTCGACGAGGACTACTGGACGGCCCGATGGAACCGCGGATCAGGTGACCTGCGTGAACAACTGGAATTCCTGTTCAACGCCATGCTTCAGTCACCCGAATATCAACTCTTCTAACCATGAACCAGTCGAGAAGGAAATTTCTGCAGACGTTACCGGCGGCCATGAGTCTGCCGTTCACCCTCGCCGGCATGCCTGTCAAACTGATGGAAGAAAATGCACTGACGAAGATGGCGCAGGCGAGCCTTGGCAATGACAGGGTACTGATCATCCTACAGATGCACGGAGGCAACGACGGGTTAAACTGTCTCATTCCTGTGTCGGACTATGAATTATACTACAGCAAGCGAGCGAACATCGCCATCCCGGCGAAGAACAGCCTCCGAAAATATATTCCGCTTGACAGCACACTCCCGCCAGACAAACAGGTGGGCCTGCATCCCGACATGATGGGGATGAAGCACCTGTACGATCAGGGCCGGATGACAATGGTTCAGGGCGTATCGTACAAGAACAACAACGGCTCCCACTTTCGTGGTCGCGACATTCTGTTTATGGGCGGCGCTTACGATGAATACCTGCAATCCGGTTGGGTGGGGCGCTACCTGCAACAGGAATTTGCTCCGCAACACTATCCCGAGGATTTCCCAAATGCTGACATGCCAGACCCGCTCGCCATCGAGATGGGCAATGACGTTTCGCTGATCTTTCACCAGGAAGGAAACATTCCTACTTCCATTTCTATTAACGACCCCGTTGGTTTTGCTAATCTCGTCACCGAACTCGAAGGCTTCCTCGATGAACAGGTCGACCCACGTGGCATACCGCCCATCCATCTCCGCGACTCACCATACTATGGCGAACTCGATTGGATCTTAAGCCTCGAAGACAAGTCGAAGGATTATGCCGCACGACTGGCAGCGGTATACCAGGCGGGAAGCCGGGTTACAGGTTACACTAACTACCCTGAAACCTATCCATTCAATGCACCAAAGGGCAGTTTGAAGAACCGGTTAACGCCCCAACTCCAGATAATCGCTAAACTTCTATCGGGCGGCTGCAAGACGAAGGTCTTTCTCGTCAGAATCGGTGGTTTCGATACACACGCCGCACAGGTAGAAAGTTATGATCCCACGATGGGGGTACACGCGGCACTCATGTACCACATCTCCTCAGCCATGCACGCCTTCCAGGAAGACCTCAAGAAGCGCGGGCTGGAAGACCGCGTGCTCACCGTCACTACATCGGAGTTTGGCCGGCGAATTTATTCCAACGGAAGCTACGGAACAGATCACGGCGCCGGCGCCCCGATGTTCGTCTTTGGAAAGGGCGTGAAGCCCGGTGTGCTGGGACAGGTACCCGACCTGAACAATCCTAACGTGGAAATGCAATTCGACTATCGCCTGATTTATGGAAACATCGTCCGCGACTGGCTACTGGTGTCCGACGACCGATTGAATGAAATCTTCCCGGGACTAATGACTTCAACAGGCACTTCCGATGGTGTGACCTTCGAGGAATTGCCGTTGGCGCAGCAAGTGATCACTGGAACGACAGAAGCGTTTATCGGCTCCCGGTTCGCACTTGATGATTGCTTTCCCAATCCGGCAAGGGACAAAACAACCATACGATTCCGCATCAACCATGCGCAACATGTTACCATCAGTCTGTTCGACGCCGACGGCAGAAAAGTGCGCACCGTCACCGACGCCTTATATATTCCGGGGGAACACACTGTCGAAGCCAACTTGGCCGACCTGCCCGCGGGACAATACAAATACCAACTGACAAGCGGACGCTTCAGGGATGCCAGAACATTGATTAGATTAAAGTAACCATGAAAAAAACCGGTTTGATCCTACTGTGCCTTTGTCTGATTGCGAACGTATACGGGCAGCGAAATAATAAAAAGGCCGGCCCGTTCAACAAAGGGCGACGAACCGCCGAGGTCTTTCTTCAGAAACAATGGTGGCTTGGATTCAAGGCGGGGCCAAACCTCTCGCGCGCAACACCGGAAACAAGTTATGCGGTTATCTCACCTGTCAACTACACCGCTGCCGGCAGGGAGTACAAGGATTTTCGTCATCTTGGAACACAGGCAACCTTTGAAGTGACGTTCGCATGGCGCAACATTTCCGTCAGCTTTCAGCCTACCTACCGGATCAATAGATTCGCTTATTCCAACCACTACGAATGGACTGATGCGGAGAACGGGAACAATCACCTCTTCCTAGACTATGCACAGGAACAAAAAATTTCCTATCTCGACCTCCCACTGATCGTGAAATATGAATTCATCATTTCGAAAGTGCGACCGTATGCCCAGGTGGGCATCTACACTGCTACTTTACTGGATGCGAGCAAATCACTGCGAATTTCGGGAGTCGACCATGCCTCCGGGGGAATCAACACCTTTGAAAACGAACCGATTATCGTAGGGGCGACAGATCTGTTCGCGAAATACCACTGGGGTATCATCGCCGGCGGTGGTATCAACTATACGCTTGGCAATGTGCTGCTCAATCTCGACGTGGCATTCAAAGCCGGCATGAGCAATATTGCAAACACACAAAACCGCTATGGAAGTGACCGCTTGTCGGGTGTGGGCGACAGTCTCGACGACATGAAGCTTACATCGGCCGCAGTGTCGGTGGGGTGCCTGTTCCCGCTTCGCTTCCTTGGCAGCGGATTTAAGTCCATGATCGATTAATTTCAAACGATGCACAAAATGCTCACCTGCCTCGCACGACACCGACGTTCCCAATCAGGGAAAAAACTGACAGCATGCGCCACCGTGTTCATTGCACTGCTCTGCATGGCCTGCTCGGAAGAATCCAATCCGGAATTCGAAAAAGAAACCTTTACGTCCATATTTGACAACAAGGCATTCCTTTCTTCATTCCATCCCATCGACCTCGCACAAACGCCTGATGGCGGATACCTGATCCTCGCCGAACGAAAGATCACCGATTCGAATTTCCGGGGGATCTATCTTCTGAAGGCCGACGCCTACGGAAATTTTGTAAAGGAACTTCTATTAGACGATCAGTACGTGAACCCGGTAGCAGACCTCATGTCGGTGGACGACGCCTTTTATTTTATCGGCATGGACGGCTTCAATCTCCAGGCCTTGCTCATAAAAGTCGACGGAAACGCCTATGCCGCAGAAGTCACGCCGATGCCCGGCATCACTTATCCCGCGGCCGCCAGCGTCGATGGGAATGGCTTCCTCCTGCTCAGCTACAACCACGTCGAACGCGCATCCGTCATTTCGGGGCACGACTTCGCGGGACAGGTGACCACGGGCCCCAAGGCATTTGGCATCGGCGCGGGCGATGAAGTGGCGGAGCCGATCATGAATCACTACCTGGGTACCGGCAGACGCTTTCCCTTTCGCGTAGGAAAAGTATCAGACGGTCTCTATTTTTTTAACGGCTTTGAGAACTACACTTTCTCAATCGTCTTTACCAATCTTCAGGGCGACGAACCCCAGGGTATTGTCCAAGGCCAACAAGATGACGGTGGTTTCAGCGCGCTGATCCCACTGGGTGGCGGGACGTTCGCTGCGTCGCGATTCAACTTCGGTGAAAACTACTTCCTGCCGAGGGTTACACTGGAAACCAACGGACTGACTGCCGGCGCTTTCCTCGGCGGCCTCGTCCTGCCGGAATTGATCCCGGATGCACCTGTGCGTATTCTGCGAGCAACCATCGGCGCGACGAACGCGCTCATCTTTGCCAGCGACACACGGAGCAAACAGATCGGGTTGTTTTTTTACAACGAGGCCGATGGCGCCTTTATCAGCAGTCGATATCTCGGATTTTCTAATCCATTCGAAGTCGGCGCGCTGACATTAACGGAGGATGGCGGTCTTGCCGTCTGCGGGACGACGTATCTCGCCGGGCGTTTCCCGAGGATCTGTTTGTTCAAAATCTCCAAAGAAGCGCTGATGCATCAGGTCGAGTGACAGTAAACATGGTCTCATCCGACAATCAGGTCCTTACACTTCCGGATTTTTTTCAGACCTTTGGCGCGAATCAAAGCCTATGAATCCCGTTGCCGAAAACGTCGATCTCTTCCCTTACAATACCTTCGGGATACATGCCCTCGCGCGATATATGGTAACCGTAGCGTCGGTTGACGAAGTGCGTGAAGCTTTCGGAAGCACACGTTTCCACGACCAACCGCGTCTCATTCTGGGAGGAGGAAGCAACGTGCTGTTGACGCAAGACTTTCCCGGCCTCGTCATCAGGAATGGCTTGAAGGGAATCTCGGTCGTCGAAGAAGACGATGACCACATTCAACTGAAGGTGGCCTCGGGCGAGAACTGGCATGCGTTCGTCATGTACTGCGTTGATCGAAACTTCGGAGGCATCGAAAACCTTTCGCTCATCCCTGGGACTGTCGGTGCGGCACCGATGCAGAACATCGGGGCATACGGTGTCGAGATCAAGAACGTCATCAATTCGGTAGAAGGCATCAACATCGAGACAGGCAGTACGCGCATTTTTGACCGCGAAGCATGCGCCTTTGGCTATCGCGAAAGTGTTTTCAAACACCAGCTTCGTGGCAAGTACTTCATCTCAAGTATCACTTTAACACTCACTAAAAGGAATCACCAGCTCAACGTGAGCTATGGAGCAATACGCGATGTGTTGAAGGAGCGAGGCATCGGGGAAGTGACCATACAAGCGGTGAGTGAAGCAGTCATCGCCATCCGCCAGCGTAAACTGCCTGACCCTTCGAAGATCGGCAATGCAGGGAGCTTCTTCAAGAATCCGGTTATCGACGCGGCATCCTTTGTTGAACTCAAGCGCAGATACCCCGAGATTCCATCTTATCAAGAGGCGAATGACCGTATCAAGATTCCCGCCGCATGGTTGATCGAACAGTGTGGATGGAAGGGAAAGACGCTTGGCAACATTGGCGTTCATAAGAACCAGGCACTCGTCCTGGTAAACTACGGCAACGGCGACGGAAAAAAAATCTGGCAACTTGCTCTCGACATTCAGTCGAGCGTGCGTGAACGCTTCGACATTGCATTGCAACCCGAGGTCAATGTGGTGTGAAGTAGTGAGCGAGGTTCGACATGGTCGTTCAAAAAAAATCCGGCACCGAAAAATTTTTTTCGAAAAATTTTTGCGAATAAGAAAAATGTTATAACTTTTCGTATCGTTTTAACTAAAATTAAAAAACGCTATGGCAAAATCAGCGAAGAAAGCAGCAAAGAAGTCTGCAAAAAAGACGGCTAAGAAAGCTGCTAAGAAGAAGAAGTAATTAGGTTCAACCTAAAGACTTTTGAAGGGAAGTAATTGATATTACTTCCCTTTCGCTTTTTAATGCCCGGGCATTAACACTCCTTGGGCGAGTCGTTTTTGAATGCTGATGCCGTGATGAACCAACGACCGCTGCTACTCCTTTCGTTCCAGTCCTTTTCATTCGGTTGCGCAAAATTTGTCGGGAATGTTCTTGCCAGAACCCGGGACCGGGCTTAACTTTCTCTTGATTCCAACCAAAACTTCAAGAACATGGCAAAAGCAGCGGCAAAAACCACCACGAAAACAGCTCGCGCACCTCGTGCGAAAGCCCCTGTCAAAAGCATCGAGGCCGTAAGCGAAGAAGCACTCAGCAAGCTTCAGCAACTCGGGATAGACGATCAACTTCAACGTGACCTTGCCTGGTGTCTTGGCAGCTACCGCGCAGATCAAAACCCGGTGGGCCTTTACAACTACGCCAAACAAGCGCTGCAGGTGTTCAGACAGGAGAAGGAGAAGAAGACCAAAGGCGTCACGGCCAAGCTCATCACCGATCTCGAAAAGGCAGTGAAGAATCAAGCTGGCTAAGTGCGACCACCATCAAAACAAGTGGACGCCTCTTGTCTGGACGAGGCTATCAAGAAGACATTGCCAAAAAGAGAGCTCAAATCATGTTGGTGACATTTCCCGGAGAGCCGGCGTAGCGCACGACCTCCACGCCAAACCTTTTGAGAAAATCCACACCCTCATCTGTCGCCAGCCCCTTGTGTTCCGCATAGGACTTCAGGTAGATGACCTTTCGGATGCCCATGGAAAAGATGATCCGCGCACACGCGAGACAGGGAGACAACGTCACATACAAGGTCGCACCGTCTACCGACGATTTGTTTTTCACCGCATAAAGAATAGCGTTCTGCTCGGCGTGAATCGCCAGCGAGCAACCGCCCTTCGAATCGCGCGGGCAGCCGGTATCAGGCCACTCTTCATCACAATTGTGCGTGCCCGACGGCGGACCGTTGTACCCGATCGAAATGATCCGGGTGTCTCGTGCGAGTACAGCGCCGACATGCCGCATGATGCAATGTGACCGCGTGGCGAGGTTCACCGCCAACTCCATGTAGATATCATCAAATTCTGGACGTTTCATGATGCCGGGTTATTATCATAAAAGTAAACTTTTGTACCAACAGGCCAACCATACAAACACAAGGTGGTGATTAAAAAAACCGCACACATCCTCCCAAATCAAATCCTGGTGGCATTCCTGGCGAATATATTATCTTTATGGCAGTATGGTTACCCGAACAGCACTCTTTCTCCTCCTGATTCTCATCAGCCCCCTGGGCACCAGGGCACAGGAACTCCTCAAGCGCAGGCCGAGTCCCCTCGCCATCGCGAGCGTGCGCTATAAAGACAACTATGTCAAGGTCACGTACAGCCAGCCCCAGAAGAAAAACCGTGAGATCTTCGGCGGGCTTGTTCCCTTCGGCGAAGTGTGGCGCACGGGCGCCAACGAAGCCACCGAAATCACAACGACGCAAGACATTATGCTGGACTCCGCCGTGCTGAAGGCGGGGACATACTCACTGTTCACCATTCCTGAAAAGGACCATTGGACCATCATCATCAACACCGATGTCGGCTTGTGGGGCGCCTACAATTACAATGTGAAGAAAGACCTCAGGCGCTTTCGGGTGCCAGTCACGCCGACCGATAAAGTTTACGAGCCGTTCACCATTGCCTTCGATCATCGCAATGAAGTGGCCGACCTTTTGATTATGTGGGACCGGACCAAAGTCTCTATCCCGATAAAGTTCATCATGTAAAGCCCATGCTACAGTACACCCTGCTCCTGGTAACCCTCTTCTGCACACTCTCTGTCTCCGGGCAGAATATCGAGGAACTCGAACGCCGCAACGGGTTCAAAGACATCCGTCTTGGCATGCCCATCGACTCGGTGAAGGGTGAGAAAAAACTCCGGCAGGAGTTTCTTGAGCAAGGCGAATTCGCTGCCAGCCTGTACACGGTCTCCGCACCTGACTTTGAGCAGATCGGCGAGATTTCCGTGCGAAAAGTTGAAGTGAGAACGTACAAGGGGCTCATCTACCAAATCAATGTGATTACGGAAAAGGACCCCCGCCTCATGAAGGCCCTCGAATCGGTCTACGGCCGCGCTGTCTATGACCTCAAGGGCGACACCTACTTCTGGAAGGGCAACACCCTCACCCTTAAATTCCGCTCGTATTCGCGCAACCAGCTGGAGATGATCTACACTTCGTTCGTCGTCTTCCAGATGATGCGCGACGACAAGGAGAAAAAGGTGGAAGAAATTGCAGACGACTTTTAATTTCGGCGATTCCCTGTACCGGCAAGCCAAGGCATTTTTGATTCGTCCCTTGAAATGATAATTTTGCGCTTTCATTTTAAACCAACTGGCGAACCGGCAAATCGTTTCTGAGGCTCCCGGTTGCTTTCGTACTGACATACCATGATCTCTGTTACCAACCTTTCTTATTACATAGGAGGGCGCGCGCTGTTCGAAGGGGCAAGCATGTTCATCAAACCCAAGGACAAGATCGGATTGATCGGCCTGAACGGCCGGGGAAAATCGACTTTGCTGAAGCTTATTAATGGTGACTACACGCCCGACGCCGGAACCATTAGTAAGAGCAACGACTGCACCATTGGCTTCCTGAACCAGGACCTCCTCTCCTATCAAACCGACGATTCAATCCTCACGGTAGCGATGGAAGCATTCAAAGATGCCGTCGAGACGCAGCGGCAGATTGAAGTGGTGTTACAAAAACTCGAGTCTGAGTACGCCGACGAACTTGTCGAAAAACTGACAAGCCTGCAGGAGACATTCGAACACCTCGATGGCTATTCCATGCAAGCGAAAGCGGAGGAAGTGCTCGAGGGGATCGGTTTTGCGACAGCCGACCTTCACCGGCCACTCAAGGAGTTCTCCGGCGGCTGGCGGATGCGTGTGATGCTCGCCAAACTACTCCTGGAAAAACCGTCGTTGTTGATGCTTGACGAGCCTACCAACCACCTTGACCTACCTTCCATCGAGTGGGTTGAAAATTATCTGCGCACTTATGAAGGTGCCGTGATCGTCGTATCCCACGACCGCACCTTTCTGGACAATGTTGTCAGTAAAACGGTCGAGGTCACGCAGCAACAACTGGTCACCTACGAGGGGAACTACTCCTTTTACCTGCAAGAAAAAGAACTGCGCGAGGAGATCCAGCAAAACGCCTACGAGAACCAGCAACAGAAAATCCGGCAGACCGAGCGTTTCATTGAACGGTTCAGGGCCAAGGCTACCAAAGCCCGGCAAGTGCAATCACGTGTGAAGGCCCTCGAACGAATGGAAAAGGTCGAAGAGGTCGTAGACGATACCGCCGCGGTTAATTTCCGCTTCAAATTCAGTCAGCAGGCGGGGCGCTTCATCATTAACCTCAACAACATCTCAAAGTCGTACGGACCACTCACCCTCCTCCAGAACACTTCCATCGCCATTGAACGTACGGACAAGATCGCGCTCATCGGCGCCAACGGAAAGGGTAAGTCTACACTGCTTCGCATCATCGCGGGCGACGAGCCCGTCAGCGGCGAGCGAACAATGGGATATAACGTTATCCCGGCATTCTATGCACAGCACCAACTTGAATCGTTGCACCTCGAAAACGAAATCATCGAAGAACTGAAGCAGGCCGGCTCTGGAAAAACCGAGCAGGAACTGCGCAACGTATTGGGATGCTTTCTTTTTACGGATGAAGACCAGTTCAAAAAAATCAAGGTCCTGTCTGGTGGAGAAAAGTCGCGGGTGGCCCTCGCCAAAACGTTGATATCCGAAGCGAATTTCCTCTTGCTGGATGAGCCGACCAACCACCTCGACTTCATCTCCGAAAACATTCTGATCCAGGCACTACAGCAGTATCAGGGGAGCTTCGTGGTCGTTTCCCACAACCGCCACTTCGTCAGCCAGATTGCAAACAAGATTTGGTATATCGAAGACAAGCAAATTAAGGAATACCCGGGCACGTACGAGGAGTATGAATACTGGCGGAAAAAGAACCTGGCTAACGAGGGCACTACCCGCCAGGAGACCAGGAAACAAAAAAAGGAAAAGAAACCGCGCCCGGCTGAAGAAAAGCAGCCTTCCCGGGAGGTCGAATTGAAAAAGCTCGAAAAGGAGTTGAAGCAGATCGAAGAAAAGATCGAGGCATTACAAAATGAGAAAGCCACCTTCGAAAATAAAATGACTCTTCCGGAAGTCTACAACGATTTTGAAAAGCTTAAAGGGATCCAGGAAAAGTTCAATCGCGTTACCGCACAACTCGAAGAAGCCAACAAGAACTGGGAAGAAGTCGCTACCGCGATCGACAAGTTCGAAGATTAGTTATTGGCTATTGGTTATTGGTCATTAGTCATTGGTCATTGGTCATTAGTCATTGGTTATTGGAAATTAGGGATTGGGCATTGGGAATTGGGCATTGGGCACTGGGGATTGGGCACTGGCATTGGGCATTGGGGATTAGGGATTAGTCATTGGAAATTGGAAAGGAGACGGTAATGCTCGGTGTACACTTCCCCTATTGTCAACTGCCAATTGTCAACTGCCAATT
>CAYMWA010000110.1:0-12587 GCA_964393795.1 uncultured Roseivirgaceae bacterium | reverse complement strand
AGAATTTCAAAACTATACGTAATCTTCGCTCCGGCCTTTTCAAGTGTTTGGGAGACAGAACAGTATTTTTCAATCGACAGGTTGATGGCCTTTTCCACTTTGTCGGGATCGAGGGGGCCGAAAAATTTATAATGCGCGTGCACAGTCTGATAGAGTGACGGGATCGCGTCCTTTTCGCGTTCACCGGTTACGGTTATTTTCAAATCCTTCAATTCCTGCCGCTGCTTCTTCAGGATAGTGATGATATCGATCGCGCTACAGCCCCCCATGGCGGCGAGCAACATCTGCATGGGGCGCATTCCCAAATTTTCTCCTCCCGAGTCGGGAGCGCTGTCGAGGTGTACAGTGACGCCATCTTCATTCTCCGCGGAGAAGTGAAATGCATCATTCAAACGATTGAGTTCAATTTTGATCATGATGCTTCGAATTACGAATTTTTAAATGACGAATGGCAATTATTTTTCGCAAAATTGTTCCTGACGGTTGGGAATGGCCCTTAGCAATTGGCCTTTGGCCTTTGGTCTTTGGTAGTTGATTATTCGTTTTTGGCCTGGGAATGGAGCCAACAGCCAACCGCTAACGACCAACAGCCAACAGCCAACTACCAACCGCCAACTACCAACCGCTATTTCGCCACACTAAACGTCCTCGTCACATTGAACCCAAAGTGTATATCCCCGTCGCCAAAGTTGCCTTCTGTTTCGGTTATGAAGGCGCGCTCGGTCAATCCTCTGGTATTGGTGAAGACAAGTTGAAAGACATGCCCGCCGGTCTCTATGTCGATACCGAAGCCGACGGTGTTATAGTAGGGATTGGCATCAGGAACGCCTGTCCGGTAGTAGTATTCACCGGTAATGGCCACACTCTTGGTGAACTTGTAGCGTCCGCCAAACCCGAGTGCAAACTGGTCGTTATTTTCGCGGACCTGATCGACGGCATTCTTATGCACCACCGTAGGCATCAGTTGAAGTGACAGGCGGGGATTGAACTTTCTGGCGACCAGCAATTGGCCAACGTAGGCCAACCGATCGACGCGCGTGAATCCAGCAGGCATTTCCTCCAACGCGGGCGATGGCCGGTAAGCCACGCCTGCAAGCCCTGTAATGGTAACCGGAATCTCCCGAAGTCCCGACTGCTGGCGCGCCAGCCGATACTTCACATACCCGTCGAGTGTCTTGTCTACCGAATTTCGACCGAAGCTAACGCTGAAATGGTCCGTAACGCCATAATCGAGTCCCAGTCGCACATAGGCATCATCGAGGCCAAAAAGTTCACTCACACCGCTGTTGACCGGACCGAACCTGTGCGCAAAAATAAACTCGAGGTCACCCTTTCCTTTTGTCTCCACCGAATGGCCGTTCACCAGCCGCGTTCCCTTGAACGTCAGCATTGTGTAATCGACTCGCTCCGGCGCCTTTTCCTCCAGCGCCTTCAAAAGATCATCTTCCTGTGCAACGCAGTGGCTACCGTACATCACTACGGCAAGAAACAGAAGCAATATTCTCTTTATCATAGGGTGTTGGTCATTGGTCATTAGTCATTGGTCATTAGTCATTGGTTATTAGAGACATAATGGAAAGTGTCGGCACTGAAGGTGTACACTTCCCAGATTGTCAACTGTCAACTGTCAATTGTCAACTGAGCACCAGCACTGCGCGCGGATAAAGGTCATTAATTATTCAGTGCGCCTTGGTCGCTCCAGCAAGCAATGGCGTCGATTTGTTCTTGCGTAAGGGGTCCTGCGGGACTGAACGAGGGCGGCATGATGCGATGGGTAACGCGATATTTTACCAATCCGCTGGCGGCCCGTTTGTGAAACTGTTCAAAGTCCGTCCATTTAAGGTCGGGTCCCATGTCGCCATTATGGCATCCCGAGACCGCGCATTTCGTCTGGATAATGGGCAAAATGTCTTTCTGAAACGTATAGGTTTGTGTGCACGTGTATTGCGGAAAATCGTGGTATACACAGGAGGCGAGCATAACTGCGGTGAGTACGGCTAGGTAAGACGAGACGCGTACAGGCTTTTGCATTTTAAAAGGTACGCGAAATCGGCGAGAAATGAAAATCCCCCAAGTCCTGGACCAGGGGGATTTCATTGTCTATAGTTGGCTTTAATCTTGATTCAAGGTACAAACCACCCTCTAATAGCACACAAATGAATCGTCCGACCGATGGAAACGTCGACAAAAAGAGCAAAAATGGCGTTGAAACTGTTACCCCCTTAACGTCACGGACCGGGCAAAGCATTAACACCCAACTTCGCTGCCGCCCGCACTCCAGCGCAAGCTTCGTCGGGCAAAGCATTAACACATTAACCCACTTAAAGCGAATCGCGCGCAAGAGAGTCGGCAACGGAGAGGCTGTCGCTTGACTGCTGTTGATGGGGAGATCCCGGAAACGTTGTCCTTGAGCCGATGTCATAGGCCATGTATGCAAGCGCGAGGAAAAATGCGACGGCGCAGGCGATAAATATTTTCTTTGACCGTGTCATCAGATGAATTCAAGAATCTTGTCGGCGAGCTGCACATTGTCCGCAAGCAGTTCGTAAAACTGATCTTTGTGCAGCTTCAGGATCACCACTTCAGATTGTGCGATCAGTACATTGGTATTCAGGAATGTTGGCAGCGACAGCATTTCGCCGATGAACTGACCTTCGGTAAACCGGGCGACCAGCGTACCGCGCTGGTAGAAGTCGATGTTTCCGGTGACCAGAACATAGAAGGACGTATTGGAGCGGTCGTCAAGAACGAGCGACTCCTGTGACCGTATACGAATCTCCTCGGCGATATCGGCCAGGTGGGAAAGGGTGATGCCTGGAATATCTTCAAACACGGAGATCCTCTGAAAGAACAGCACCTTTTCGAAACGTGTCATCCTGCGGGCGTGGATGATGAGGTCGTCGAGGGTCCGCCGTTGATAGTCGCCAAGCCTCCTGACATTGGAATGGTATTCATCAGGATTAATCTGATAGAGTGCCCACGCCGATACTTCCCTGATGAAGGTATCAGGATTAAAGAGCTGCGCGATCAAGTCGAGCTTGAAGTCTTCAATGCGTTGAATACCGATCTGAAAGATCACGCACGCCTTCGTCCAGCGGTTCGACTGTGTGAAATCCCGGTTGATAATGAACTTCAACACCAGCCTGGAGTCAAGTTTTACTCGTGGATAAAAGTTATCCAGGCGGTTTATCCTTTCGGTAGTGGAAAGGTCGTCGAGCACGGGGATTACGCGTTGCTTCAAATGTTCCGACAGGAAGACATCGAGCAATTCGACCGCGTAGGTGATGCTGTCCGTTGTTCCTCTGTCAATGTTTTCTTTTACCAGCTGAATGGAATGCGTATCATACAGCATGGCGAGCAACATGTAGATGTGCTCAATATCATTCTGCACCTCCCAACGCAAACTCGTCTTGACCTGCCCGTTGACCCCGTGGTCTTCGACTTCCTGAATGGCGCTCAGGTTCCATCGGATGTCGGCGATATCGGCCTCAATTGCATAACGAATACGCGTCGCCTGCAGGGGGCCTGCTTTGAAACCGCACTCACCCAGTGAAAGAAGCACTTGGGACACCACCATCTTGTTCGGGTAGTCGATCTTGTTCCACAACAGTTCTTTCGCGCGCGCCCCCCCTATCCTTCCGATCGTCTGCAATATCTTCAGCATGATCTGGGTATTCTGTCCGCTGCGGTAAAACGCGATCTCCAACGAGGGCAGGCTCTCGACGCCAATCATCACGAGTGCGTTCAGCGCCTGATTACTGTACATGGGGTTCCCGAGGTTTTCGATAAGCGCCTGGATCACTTCGTGGTTGTAGCGCTTCACAGCCGTCTTGATCGCTGTGTTGCGTACCTTCGGTTCCGAATCGTTCAGCAACTCCATCAAGAACGAAATACCTTCGTCTCTGGAGGAGTGCAAGAGCAACTCCGTAGCATAGTGTCGGTCGTTAGGATCCGGTGAGCGCGTCAGTTTTTGTATGCGCGCTTTGGTGACGTCTCCACCGCTATTGAGAAGGTATTCCAGTTCATCCTTGCTCAGCAAACTTTTTGACGGATCGTCGATCTTATGGCGATCCATGCGGATGACATACCGATCGGAAACCGAAAGTCCCTTGAGTTCATTCATGCGCTCATGGGCGAAATGGCGCGTCACTTCATCTTCATTTTTTAACAATTGGTTGACCCAGTGTGCGATGTTGGCCCCGTTGATTTTCTCAAGGAGTTTGAAGGAAAAAACCGCCTTCTCCGGATGTGGCGTCATGAGCATCTGCTCGAGGCGTTCAATCACTTCCTTAAAGCCCTGTTCAAGCTTGTCCTGCTTTTCTTCCGTCCTCGTCATTTCAAGCTTTTGCCTGATCTTGTTACGGTATCCCTGGTAGAGATTGTTGACGATGAAAAAATAGGCAGCCACGAGCACCAGGATCAGCATCGAGATGTGAATGATCTTGAAGCCGGGAATGAATGCAAACGCAAAGATGAGTACACCCGCGATAAAGCGGGCTGTTTCATTGACAAGTCCTTCCACCTTGGCCTGGATGTTGAACTTAAACCTGTTGTCAAGTGGAATAAAGAAAAGCTTGAACACAGGGTTTTCAAGTGAGTCACGCAGCGTCCAATTGAACAGCCTGCTCAATGCCACGAACAAGAAGAAGTAGACGAAGCCCGGGCCGGCGATGTCTTTGCTGAAACCCAACGCACTGCCAACAACCACCGCCCCGGCGGCGAACAGGCCTACAACGAGTGGAAGCAAGAACAATGAAATCCTGAGACCGTAGTTGGCAATAATGCGGTTGTTGATGAAGGTCTGCATGATCAGACTCAAGCCGTATACCGCCCCGGTAAAGAAGGAGTTGAAAGTCGTCAGTTCCCGTTCATTCGGGTATTGCACGTGTACCAACTCCTGGAACGCATACTGGCTGAACATCAATGTCACCATCGAGATGAGCAGGAACAGAGACATTCCGAGTATATAACGATCGGTGAACAGCTCGCGCAACGACGTGGCCTTTCGGACGAGCGGGCCAAACTCAATCGGATCATTCTTCGCCACAGTGAACGAAGACGATATCGCGATAAGCAAGATCGACACGACGAAAATACTCACACAACACAACAGCAGGTAGTTGGAGGTATCCGTCACCACAGTGGATGTAAACGGGATGACGATCAATGTCGCCAGGATGGCTGCAATCAGTTGACCGGTATCAATCCAGCCAATGATTCGTTTTGACTGCCGGAAGTTGAACAACCTTCCGAAGATTCCCCAGAAGCTCAGTAAAAGCACTGCGGTCATCGGGCCACTCATACAATACATGGCAAAGATGTAGTGATTGTGCCATGCCGGGTCGCCATAATGCAGCAGCAGATACGACGCGAGTGTAAAGGCGAAAATGAGAAGTACACTTCCCAGTGCGAGGGTCGTAAACTTGATCCAGTTCTGGAAGAAGGAGAAAACGGCAGTTGAAAGGATACCCAATGCCCCCGCGAGAAGGAAAGCCTTGTCCAGTTGATCACCGAGACGATTCAGAAACAACGAGTCAGCCGTGACCTGGTAGGTGGCGATGAAGACGCCCATAAAGAAACCGGTCGTCAGCATCAGCCATATCTGCTGTTGTTCTTCGGATTTTATCTGTAATGCACCAATTAACCGGTTGGCCATTTTTTGCTGTTGGCGATTAGCTGTTGGCTGTTAGTTGTTTGCTGTGGCTGTTGACCCAACAAAGAGCCATCCGCAATCCCAAATATATCGAATTTCCTGTAATTCCCGGGGAAGACGACCTGTGAAGCACGAGCGGTTTCCAGCTACCAGAACGATCCAGTGATCGCCAATAGCCAAAGCCAAACCCCAGCTACTTAGTGGCGACGCTGTCAGCCTTTGCACCGGTTTTCACGCCGCCGGCTTTCTCCAGTGCATAAGCTTCATTCAGGCCCGCAATGACTTCTTCAGTGATGTCCAGCGCTTCGCCGCCGTACAGTACGTCGCTTGTGGGATCGAATTTCAGCACCACTTGCAATCCCCTTTCCTGTCCGTATGCCTTCAGGAAAGTGGTGATACGTTCATATAATTCACGGTTGAGTTTCGCTTCTTCCTGCATGAGTTGTTGCTGCAGGCTTTGCTGGTACATTTGCAGGTTCTGTTGCTTTTTGCCGAGGTCTTCTTCGGCTGCGCGGGCCTGGCCCAGCGTCATGCTGGTCACATTGCGCTGATAAGCGTTGATTTCGTTTTGCAGTCCAACTGTGCGGCTGCGCAAGTCCTGATCCATCTTTTTCGTCTTCGCTTCCAGCTGTTCACGATTGACTTTCAGGTATTCATAGTGTTCGAGCACTGAGTCAGAATGGATATAGGCCAGTTTCAGGTTTACCGTAGAAGTATCTGAAGCAGAGGCAGTTCTTTCTACTTTTCCGGGGTCGGTAAAGTGCAGAACATAAAGAAATGCGACGGCCACCAGCAGCACAATATTCAGGATCAAAGACAGGTTCTTCATGGGGTAATGGTATAAGTTTAGTCAGCAAATATGACGGTAATTTGTCAGATTTCCAGCGGGCGATGGAAATTTACTACGCTTCTTCATACCATTTGGCATACATCGGGTAATTGCGCGCGGTGCGTTCGATCACGCCCTTCATCTCCTCGCTGACCTCCTTGACCCTGCGGGCCGGAACGCCTGCGTATACACTTCCAGGCGGAATAATAGTGCCGGGCAGTACCACCGCACCCGCAGCAATAACAGATTGACTACCCACGACGCTGCCGTCCATAACAACGGCGCCCATGCCGACCAGCACATTGTCTTCAAGGGTACAGCCGTGCACAACTGCCTGGTGCGCAATGGACACGTTGTTGCCTATGACCGTTTTTGCTTTTTCGTATGTCCCGTGAATAACGGCACCATCCTGGATGTTCGAATTGTGACCGATCGTGATGCTGTTCACATCGCCGCGCACGACGGCACTGAACCAGACGGTGCAGTTGTCGCCCATTGATACATCGCCGACGACCACAGCGTTATCCGCCAGGAAGCAGTCCTTCCCAAACTGTGGTGTGTGTCCCCTTACTGTTTTGATTATTGCCATGGGATGTGGGTTAAATGCGGTTAAATACAGGTAAAATGCAAGTACAATGCAGGTTAAATGCAAGTATAAATGCAGTTAGATGCAAGTTAAATACAGGTTAAGCGCAAGTATAACTGTATGCAGTGAATTCGTTGTCATCTGCTGTTAAATGGATTTGGGCGCGGGGTTACTTTTTTTGTTACCAGCAGTTGATTTGGTGGGTGTCGTTTATACCGAGCAAGGTAAAAAACCGTACGTTGGCCAATCGGGGAGCGTATTTTCGGATTTCCATTCTCGTTACGCCTGACAAGATGTCATTTATTCCCAAAAATTGTATTTTTGCACCTGATCATTTGAAATATGGCTGATTTAATTGAAGATATAGGGATTTTGGGGGATAAGGCCGCTGAATCGTGCGAGACGGTCAGGGTCTCCAGGGAGGTTGACACCGGAAAAAGTCGCAAACTATACATCGAAAGCTACGGTTGCCAGATGAATTTTTCCGACAGCGAGATTGTGGCCTCCATCCTGCAAAAGGAAGGCTATGATACCACCTCGGATCTCGCGGTTGCCGACATTGTATTTCTGAACACATGTTCGATTCGGGAAAAGGCGGAACAAACCGTACGCAACAGACTGACCCAGATTACCGCTTTGAAGAAGCAAAAGCCTGAGCTTCTGATCGGCGTACTCGGCTGCATGGCCGAGCGGCTGAAAACCAAGCTGCTGGAAGAGGAAAAAATAGTCGATCTGGTTGCAGGCCCCGATGCGTACCGCGACCTTCCGAAACTCATCTCCCTCGTGGACGACGGCCAGAAAGCTGTCAACACGTTCTTATCGCGTGAAGAAACGTACGCCGACATCAGTCCGGTCCGGCTTAACTCGAACGGTGTAACCGCCTTCATATCGATCATGCGCGGATGCGACAACATGTGCAGTTTTTGTGTAGTGCCGTTCACCCGCGGGCGGGAACGCAGCCGCGATCCCCGGTCGATTGTCGAAGAGGCACGTGATCTGTTCAACAAAGGCTTCCGCGAAGTAACCCTGCTTGGTCAGAATGTAGACTCATACAAATGGAGTGAAGAAGAAAACAACAAGGCGCGGCTGGAGAAGAAGGGCGTCGCTTCGGTGGTGAATTTTGCCGGTCTGCTGGAGCGGGTCGCCAACGTGCATCCCGATCTTCGCATACGGTTTTCAACCTCACATCCGAAGGACATCACCGACGACGTTTTGTATACGATGGCGCGCTACGAGAATATCTGCAAGTACATCCACCTACCGGTGCAGAGTGGCAGCAGCCGCATACTCGAGATGATGAATCGCGGTTACACAAGGGAATGGTATCTCCAAAAGATTGCACGGATCAGGGAAATCCTCGGCGAAGCGTGCGGCATTTCTTCTGACATGATTGCAGGCTTCTGCTCCGAGACCGAGGATGACCATCAGGACACGCTGACCCTGATGGACCAGGTACGATACGACTACGCCTACATGTTCCATTACTCACAACGGCCTGGTACAACGGCCGAGAAGAAATATCAGGACGACGTTTCCTCCGATGACAAGAAGCGCCGGCTGACGGAGATCATCGAAAAGCAGAACGCCCATTCGCTGCTGCGGAATCAAGCCGATGTCGGAAAAGTGTTCAAGGTGCTCGTCGAAGGGCCATCGCGAAAATCAGATGAACACCTTCAGGGACGGAACAGTGCAAACAAAGTGATCGTTTTTCCGCGTGAGCACTACCAAAAGGGTCAGTACGTTAATGTGAAAGTGGAGCAGTGTACAGGCGCCACCCTCATAGGCAAAGCAATTGCATAATGGCGATCACAGAAGTCGAGGTACAAAGCATCAAACAACGGTTCGGCATCATCGGCAACTCGCCGTTGCTCAACAATTCCGTGCGTGTAGCCATGCAGGTAGCACCGACCGACATGTCTGTGCTGATCACCGGAGAGAGCGGAAGTGGCAAAGAGTCGTTTTCCAAAATCATCCATCACCTGAGTCCGCGGAAACACGGCCAGTTCATCGCCATCAACTGCGGATCCATTCCTGAAGGCACCATAGATTCAGAGTTGTTCGGACATGAGAAGGGATCGTTTACCGGAGCACACGAAGCCCGCAAAGGCTATTTCGAGGTGACGAATGGCGGCACCATCTTCCTGGACGAGATTGGTGAAATGCCACTGGGCACACAGGCCCGCCTCCTGCGCGTACTCGAAAACGGTGAATTCATCAAAGTGGGGTCCTCCAAAGTGCAAAAAACGGATGTTCGCGTTGTCGCAGCAACGAACGTGAACCTGATGCAAAAGGTCGAGGCCGGAAAATTCCGAGAAGACCTCTACTATCGCCTTAGCACGGTTCCGATTTATGTACCGCCACTGCGGGAACGGGGACGCGATATTGAACTGCTGTTCAGGAAATTTGCGTCGGACTTTGCCGACAAATACAGGGTAAAGCCAATCGTGCTGACCGAAGATGCCAAAGAACTGCTGATCCGATACCGGTTCCCGGGCAATATCCGGCAATTGAAAAACCTGGTTGAGCAGATCTCCGTCCTCTCGACGGAGGAAAAGGAAATTGATGCGGCGCACCTGGAAAAATATCTACCCAAGGAGAGCAATCTGCCGGCACTGTACAGAAGCGTGGCTCCCGGACAGGAGAATAACCTCAGCGAGCGCGACATCCTGTACAAGGTGCTGTTCGACATGAAAAAAGACGTGATCGATTTGAAGAAGATTGTGCTCGACCTGCTTAACAGGGACGAGGGTGACAACAGCCATGTAATGAAAGACCACGCCGGGCTTTTCAAAGACATCCACCGCGATTATTCCGATGCCCCGAGCGAACATGTGGTATTGAACCTTCCGGCTTCCGACCGCCGTGAGAACGACGAAGAGGTGGAAGAGGTGCGCGACATTCCCCACGAAACAGAAGACGACTCGCTTTCCATCGAAAAAAAGGAAAAGGAGCTGATCATCCGTGCATTGCGAAAAAACAACAACAAGCGTAAGTATGCAGCAAAGGACCTGGGGATCTCCGAGCGCACGCTGTACAGAAAAATAAAACAGTACGAACTTGAAGAATAGCCCTGCCGTCATGAAAAAAAGGCTCGGGATGCCATTGTTCCTGGTGATTTTCTGCCTGTTTGCGGTCATTCCCCTATCGTGCGGCGTATCCGTCAATTATTCAATGACGGGGTCCACCACGACCGCCGAGACAATCAGCATAGTCGAATTCTATAACAACGCCGATCTCGGCCCCGCGAACATGTCGCAGGTCTTCACCAACGACCTGAAAAACTATTTCATGCGCAATTCCAACCTGACCGTCGTCGCGGAAGAAGGGGAACTGCAACTGGAAGGCGAGATCAGCGACCTCCGGCTGACGCCCATCTCCCCTACCTCTACCGGCAATCCGACCGACATTAACCGCGCATCAGCTATCCGACTCACCATCTCGGTCAAAGTCACGTATATTAACACGCTTGACGAAAAGATGAGCTTCAAGGACAAGAGTTTCTCCTTTTACAAAGACTTCGACAACGACCTGAATGTGAGCGATGTGGAAGACGCCTTTATCAAGGAGATCTTCGAGCGCATCATCAATGATATTTTTAATGCCTCCGTAGCGAACTGGTAGCCGGGTGCCGGTTGCTAGTTGCCAGTTGCCGGTTGCCGGTTAGTTGGTTAGTTGGTTAGTTGGTCAAATAGTTAGCTTGTTAGTTGCGAATCTGGCCACCCAAACCAACCAACCAACCAACCAACCAACCAACCAACTAACTAACTGGTAACTGGCAACTGGCAACCGGTAACGCCGCCTTTTCCGTTTGTTGATTTTTTGTTACTTTTACCCTAAGCCCCTGAAGAGACCGTGGATAAAACTGCATTTCTGGACTTGTTACAGCGCTACGCGACGACCTCGGTTGAGGATGCGCAGGCGTTGGTGGCATTGCGGGCGAAATACCCGTACAGCCAACTGTTGCAGACGCTTGCTGCGCGTGCCAGTAAGGACCATGGGTTTCAGCACCAACAACGCGATCTTCAGTTTGCAGCCGTTTATGCCGCCGATCGGAACCTCCTGAAAAACATCATCACCGGAAAGGCGGAGGAACGTGTCGAGCAGATCGTATCCAAACACGTCGACGCCAACAAACAGGCGGCTGCTACCATCGATTCGGTCGATGTGGCTGACGTGATCATGGACGACCTGGAGCAGCTTTCACGCCTGAAGCACACCTTCGAGAACCTTTATATGGATCGCCAGCAGGCAGCAAAGGCCGCTGCCGGTAGTGATGAAGCAATGGAGGTCAAGCATTCGCCTTCCCAGAAAGAAAACACGGTCGAAGCGTCAGCGGAAAAAGAAGGGGCCCCTCAAAAGTCGAAGAAAGAACGCATTATCGAAATGGCAAAGGCCCTCAACAGCAATTCAGCACCCACCGACGCAACGAGTTCAAAAAAAAAACGCCGCGACAAAGACGGCAATCCCGTCGATGAACTGATCGCCGAGATCCAGAGTTCGAAGGCGGAAATCGCGCCTGAAAGTGAGGCGCAAAAACAGCAGATTGAAATCATCAACCAGTTTATCAGGGTCCAGCCCTCCATTTCTAATCCGCGCGACCGGAGTCCGTCAGCTGTAGGCGACCTCACAACGATCAAGTCGGGAGAGTTCGGTGATAATATTGTGTCGGAAACGCTGGTTGAAATCCTGGTTAAGCAAGGGAAAAAGGACCGGGCGATTGAAGTTCTGAAGAAACTGATTTGGAAATATCCTCAAAAAAAGGCTTACTTTGCATCCCAAATTGAAGATCTCAAGAAGTAAGCTATGTATACCTTCGTTATCGGCCTCGCCATATTTTTTGCTATCCTCCTCGTACTGGTCATTCTGGCCCAGAACTCCAAGGGAGGCGGTCTGACGTCACAGTTTGGCGGCTCATCAGCGAGCAATATCATCGGTGTTAAGCGCACCGGCGACCTGCTTGAGAAACTCACGTGGGGTTTTGCGATCGCCATCATGGTCCTTGCAATGTCGACGACCTTCATCAGCCCGGTACAACAGGGTCCGACGAACGATATTCTGGAACGTGCAGGAGAACAGGCGCCGGCTACTACGACTCCTAACTTCAACCTTCCCAGCGCTCCCGCCGATTCAGCAGAATAAGAACAGTTACGCTGCCTGGGAAAGGTGTTTTACAAACAACCGTTTCGCAACGGGCATAAGTGTTTCGGTGAAAGGAAATTTCATTTTCGAAATCAAAAGAAAAGCGGCCGGATTGGGCATGTCCTGATAGCGTTTGATCAGGTCGCGCTTGATGTGTTCATAGGGATACAGCCGGTGCTTGTCTACTACTTCCAGGAACTCCGTATTCAAACTTCTCAGCTGATCCTTGCTGTCGCCGAAAATGCTTATCTGGTACCGGTACACGTTTGTTTCCTTTTCAGGCGGCATCGTGACAAAAAGATAGCCTTCCCTGGCATATAGCGGCGTCACTCCAACGGGTGATATTTCGCATTGCGCCTCAACGTATTCATAGATCTCGC
>CAYMWA010000109.1:0-12594 GCA_964393795.1 uncultured Roseivirgaceae bacterium | reverse complement strand
TTGACAATTGGCAGTTGACAATCGGGGAAGCGTACACCGAGCATTACCGTCTCCTGCCCAATGCCCAATGCCCAGTGCCCAATGCCCGTTGCCCAATGCCCAATAACTAATGACTAATGACTAATTTCCAATTTTCCCTCTTTTCCCGAGTTCGATTACTTCCATATTGCTGACTTCCTTTTCGTTGATGTCAAATCGAATGATCGTTTTGATGTGGTGGAAGCCGTGGTTTCCGGCGGCGCCGGGGTTGAGGTAGAGCATACCGGCGTATGTTGAATCTTTGGAGACCCGAAGGATGTGGGAATGGCCACAGACAAAAATATCGGGAACGCGATCTGCAAGTATTTCCCGGATGCGCGGATTGTAGCGGGGAGGTGTTCCTCCGATGTGGGTGATCCAGACGGAAAGTCCGCCGCAGTCGAAGAACAGGTCTTCGGGAAAGCGGTGTTGCAGTGGTTTGTCGTCGACGTTGCCAAAGACGGCACGGAGCGGTTTGAATTGTTCGAGGGCATCAGCCACCTCGGCGCTGCCAATATCACCTGCATGCCAGACTTCGTCGCATTGCCGGAAATGATCGAATATTTTTGGGTCTAGTGTGCCGTGCGTGTCTGATAATAAGCCAATCTTCATACAGGCAGTTTAGCCGATTATTTTCACCCCTGCAATATGAATCGGTGAATGCTTACTTATTTTTTGAGAGGAACCCGTTTATCCTTATATTGAGTAGCTAACCACGACCTATGCTTTAGATTTACCATACCGCAAATGAAGACCTTCCCTGTCCTTTTCCTGCTGTTCTCGCTTTCAATCGTTTCGCTACACGCCGAAGATTTTCCTTTCGGTAAAGTCAGCATCGCCGATCTTTCCATGACCACCTATTCCGCCGACAGCAGTGCTGCGGCCGTGGTATTGAAGGAGTACGGGGAAGCGTCGATAAATGACGGCGACGACTACCACCTGATCTATAAGTACCATGTACGGATAAAAATTCTCCACAGCACAGGCCTCGGTCAGGCCAATGTCGAGATTCCGCTTTACAAGCAGGATGGTCGCCGGTTTGAACGCGTCGACGTTATCAGGGCTTCGGCTTTTAATATAGAAGACGGTCGCGTGCGCGAGGTGGTGTTGGATAACAAAGACATCTTCACCGATGTGCAAAGCGACCGCATTACTGTGATGAAGTTTGCGATCCCCGGCGCACGCGTCGGCAGTGTGATCGAATTTTCATATACACTTGATAGTCCCTTCATTTTCAACTTTCACTCGTGGGAGTTCCAAAGCGACATCCCCAAAATGGAAAGTGAATATCAGGCGAGGATTCCGGGCGTTTATATTTACAATATTACGCTTCGTGGATTTCTTGAGCTTCAGACCAAGGAAGACAAAATTGTGGATGATTGTATTAGGTGGGGAGCGGCGCGCGCTGATTGTCTTGTGATGCGTTTCGGGATGAAAGACATTCCCGCATTTGTAGAAGAAGATTACATGACCGCAAAGAAGAACTTTCTTTCCGCCATTCATTTCGAGTTGGCGGAAGTCCGTTACTTTGATGGCCGCGTCGACAAGATTACGCGGGAATGGAAGGATGCTGAAGAGGAACTCCGCAAGGATAGCAGATTTGGAGGGCAGCTGAAGCGGGGGAGGGAGATTGGTCAGGAGGTCGAGAAACTGATTGCAGGAGAAAACGATGCACTTGTCAAGGCGCAGAAGGTGTATGCGTTCATCCGCGGCTGGTTCCACTGGAACGATACCTATGGGAAATACAGCGAGTTCGGAGTGAAAAAAGCTTTTGATGAGCGAAAGGGGAATGTGGGCGATATCAACCTGGCGTTGATTGCTGCTTTGCGATTCGCGGGCCTCGATGTCGAACCCGTCATTCTTTCTACGCGTGCCAACGGCCTGGTGGCGGAGTTGTATCCGGTGTTGAGCGGGTTCAATTACGTTGTCGCGAAGGTCAACATCGGTGATCAGGTGTACTTTGCGGATGCGACCGAAAAAGCATACCCGTTCGGGCTGTTGCCGGAGCGTTGTCTGAACGGAAAAGGCAGGGTAGTGGGTGACCGTAAATCGTATTGGGTCGAGCTTGAGCCGGCCGCTTCCCGGAAGACATTTTCATTGCTGTCGCTTAAACTGGAAGACAACGGCAGGATCAGCGGCACGTTACAGACGACGTTCGCTGGATACGAGAGCGTGAGCAAACGCAGTGAGATATTGTCGTTCACTTCTGAAGCGGAATACATCCGGAAACTTCAGGCTTCCCTTCCCGACGTGACCATCACAGGATACGAACTGGAGAATGTGCGCGATCTCGATAAGCCGCTGATTCGGAAACTTGACATTGAGGTGGCTGCCTTCGACAACGCTGATATAGATAATTTCCTGTTCAATCCGTTCCTGTTAGATAAATGGGAGGAGAACCCCTTCAAATCAAAGGAGCGACTGTATCCCGTTGACTTTGGCGTTCCGTTGGAGCGGACTACCGTGTTTAACCTGGAATATCCCGACAATTTTAAACTCATCAACGTTCCCGAAAAGATCGGGCTCATGCTACCCAATAGCGGCGGCCGCTTTATGTATGACGTACGCTTAGTCGGAAACAGAATTTCCATTAGTCACACACTGTCGCTTCGAAAGCCGGTATACAACGCGACGGAATATCACTACCTGAAAGAGCTCTTTAGCCGGATCATCCAGGCGCAGAATGCGGACCTGATCTTCCAGAGAAAAAAGATATGAGGGCCTGAGGCGCGTCGCTTCACGCCGCAGCGAGGGGAGCATTGGTATTTCGTGCCCATATTCCTTATCTTCGTACGATACGCGCCACACTGCGGCTTATGCCGGTGACAAGTCTCTTATCGGCCATTTTTTCAAAGTAGCGGAGAAAACATACACTGCGTCGTTTTCACTTGGTTACCATTGCGCGATGTTTTTATTTTGCCATCTTAATAAACCTTTAGTCTTAAATAGTCTTATGAAGCGTACCACCATTTTGTTGATCTGCCTGTTGGCTGTTGTTGGGGTGTCTGCACAAACTGCCAGCGATGCATTGGAAAGAGATAATCAGACGCTGCGTGAACGCTACTTGTTGATGAAAAACAAGTCGCAGAATTATCAGGAATACAAAGTGATCAAATCGCATATTCTCGACGGGATGTGGCGGATCATTGAAGACTCCCTTGATGCCAAGCAGGCGTCTATTCGACAAGCCCATGTGGAGATCGACAAGCTGAACCGGGAACTTGATGAAAACAAGGCTACGCTGAAGGCAAAGGAAGAAAGTATGCAGGATATCCTGTACGCGAGTACGCACATTTCTGTTCTTGGAATTGATTTTGACAAAGGCTTTTTCGCCGCCATGGTGGGCGTGATTGTCTTTCTGCTCGGGCTTGTCATAGCCGTGATCTACTATTCAATGAAGATGATGCGACAAAACCTTGCCGAAAAGGTGGATCTGATGAATTCCATCAGCGCTGAGTATGAAGACTATAAACGGCGTGCGATGGATAAACAGACCAAACTCTCAAGGGAACTTCAGAACGAAAGAAACAAACTCCAGGAGTTGGGAAGCCTCTAGGCTGTCGTACACTTGAATATTACCCGGAGACAGGCAAGCGCTTGTCTCTATTTTTTTGTGCCTGTATAGATTACCTCACCCTTTACGAGCCCGAAGCGGTGTCGTTCTTCAGTTGTCAGCGTGTCGACAAAGGTGTTACCGGCCGCTTCGAGTCCCGCCGATGCGATGCGCTCGACGTAGTCATGGCCGTACCGGCGCACATGATCATCCTGCCCGAACATCTGCTCGCGCATTTTCCGATCGGTAATAGTCGGATCTGAGAAGGTCTTCTCCTGCACCGGATTGAAAAAGGGAACCTGAAGTATCGCATAACCTCCCGGTTTCAGCACGCGCGCGATCTCGCGCATCGCCTGAATATCATCGTCCACATGTTCGAGTACGTGGTTGCACAGCACCACATCGAAAGAGTCGTTAGCAAACGGCATTCGGTGAATGTCCATTTTAACCTTTGCCAAAGGCGACTCCAGGTCGGCGGTCACATATTGATCACCGTGAATTTTTTCAAATCGCGGAATAAAGCATGCCTCCGGCGCGATGTGCAGCACTGACTGTTTTGTCGAAAAGAATGCTGTTTGCTTTTGCAGAAAGAGCCAGATCAGGCGGTGTCGCTCGAGCGAAAGGCAGTTGGGGCAAAGGGCATTGGGACGTGCGTTAAACCGTCCGTATGGAAGAAACTTCCGAAACCGGCCTCCGCAAACCGGACAGGCAACGGTATCGCCCCGCAGGAAGAGTGCGGCAAGCTTCAGGCCGGGCCCGCTGATGCGCTGAAGGTATTTCCGGGGAACATAGCGTACAAGGGCTGACATAAGTCTCTTCATGGCGGCAAAGATATTGGTATTAATGGTTAGTTGCTGACGGTAAAGGTGGCTTATTGACCATTCGTGACGCATCAACGAATCTTTTTGCCCTTCCCACTGTTGGTCTTCTGAGAGGTCGACAAGGAGACCCGCAACAACAAGATCGCCGAATTGTATCCCGTGGGACTGGAGGAAGACTCCTTGAATGCGGTCGCACAGTGAAAAGCCTTGATGACGACGAGCGCCTGATCTTCACCATAGGGGCACGCGGTGGGTTGCAGCATTTCGCCTACACTGGAATGGCGTATCAAGGGAAGCGTTCTGAAGGCGTTTGATGCGGGCAGAATCGACAAAAACGCTTCAATGGGACTATTCAACATCAAAAGAGGGCCAAATCAATAGGCCCAAACCCCTGTTTATTATTACACTGTTGGGAATAGGGTTATGCGTATGGCTTCTGTGACATCGGCTGTTCGCGTAATTTAGCGCCATGTTTTACCGTAGTTAGTTTCCCCGATTGCGCCTTTTTCAGGCTATATATGGAGAAAGGGTGACCATTGGTAAGCAATAACTAAATTTATGAAACGAAACCTGATCATTACCGCCGCAGTTTTAGCCGTTCTGCTCATCATCTATTTCGTCGTAAGCGGAAACAGGCAGAGCGAAGTTGCTGTCCTGATGGCAACCGTTCAACGTGGGCCGTTCAAGGTGGAGATTGAGACCACTGGCGAACTGGAAGCCAAAAATTCGGTGAAGATTACCGGCCCCAGCGGGCTGCGGGACTTCAGAATCTACAACATCACGATCCAGAAGATCGTTGATGAGGGCACTATTGTTGAGAAGGGCGATTGGGTGGCAACGCTTGACCGCTCGGAGTTTGAGACGCGTTTTGCTGATATGCAGATCAACCTTGATCGCGAAAACGCAGAATTCATTCAGACCCAGCTCGACACGACGCTCGAACTGCGCCAGGCCCGCGATCAGCTGATCAACCTGAAGTACGCTGTCGAGGAGAAAGAGATCATCCTGGAGCAATCAAAGTTTGAACCGCCAGCCACTATCAAGCAGGCCGAAATCAACAAGGAGCGCGCAGAACGCGAGTATGTACAGGCCCTGCAAAACTATAAAATCAAGAAACAGAAGAACGAGGCAAAGATGCGCGAGCAGAACGCCGAGCTCCGAAAAGTGCAGGTTGAATATAATGCAATGTTGCGTCTGATGGAGGACTTCAACGTCGTGGCGCCGGAGGCCGGAATGGTCATTTACGTGAAGGGGCGCGATGGCCGGCCGATCAAAGAGGGCTCGCAGATAAACCTGTGGGATCCCACAGTGGCCACACTACCCGACCTGACCACCATGATGTCGAAGACTTATGTAAACGAGGTCGATGTGAGGAAAATCGAGAATGGACAAACGGTGGAAATTGGCCTGGATGCTTACCCCGAAAAGAAATTGACCGGCTTTGTGACTCGTGTCGCCAACGTTGGCGAACAACGGCCGAACTCAGACGCCAAAGTTTTTGAAGTATATGTACAGATCAACGGCTCGGACCCGACATTGCGCCCGGCGATGACCACCAGCAACAAGATCATCACGAGTCTGATCGATGATGCCTTATTTTTCCCGTTGGAATGTCTCCACAGCCATCTCGATTCCATCACCTTTGTATTCAAGAAAGAAGGACTGGCGACTGTCAAGCAGGAAGTGATCGTGGGACAGACCAATGCCAACGATGCTGTCGTACTCGCCGGAGTGGAAGAAGGAGACCGACTCTTTTTGTCGACACCTTCCGGGCTGGAAGATCACGAAATTCGTCTGCTCCCGGAAATGGATGGGAAGCGAAGGAAGAAAGTTGAAGAGCCGGAAGAAGTACAGGAACGTGAAGTAGACCAAAAACCGGATGAACGCCCGCGACAGCGGTCGGGCAGACGTGCCCGTCCCGTCAGCCTATCGGAATAAATACGCGAGCTTTAATTACATATGTCAGCCAGGATATTTGCAAATCTTTACATCGCCATTGACGCGGTGGTCTCCAACAAGGTGCGTTCATTGCTTACGGCGCTGGGCATTATCTTTGGAGTGGCCGCGGTGATCGCGATGCTTGCTATCGGAAACGGTGCCCAGCAGGAGATCCTGGAGCAGATCAAGCTTGTCGGCGTCAATAACATCGTTGTCAAGCCTGTCATTCAGCAGGAAGAAGAACGTATCCAGGAGGAAGATCAGCAACAGCGCGAAAAGAAGAAGTTTTCTCCCGGGCTGACGATCCGCGACGTCAACAGCATCAAAGAAACGATCCCAACCCTTACAAGAGTAAGCCCCGAAATTATTCTGGAGACGAACGTCGTGCGACAGGGATATCGCCGATCTGCTAAACTCGTTGGCGTGGAGCCGGCCTACTTCGAGATCTTTAACTTTGAATTACGGGAAGGAAGAATGTTCTCGGACCTTCAAAGCCGGGAGGGCGCTGCAGTATGTATTATCGGACATGCCATCCAAAGCAAGTTTTTCCCGATGGAAGACCCCATTGGAAAGAACATCAAGGTGGGCCCGCATTGGCTGACCGTTATCGGCGTCATGAAGGAACGGTACGTGTCCGACAACAGCATCAACAAATTGGGTATCCGCAACTTTAACATGGACGTATATGTGCCATTGCACACGATGCTCATCCGGTACAAGAACCGCGACATGATCACTGCCAGTTCATTGCGACAAGCCAATCTTGGCAGCGGCGTCACCAGTGATATCTCGGCGATGGAAAGCAAGAACTATCACCAGCTCGACCGGTTGGTGATCCAGGTGGATGAAACCGAATCGCTGCAACCTTCCGCAGAGGTATTGTCACGCTTGTTGCAACGGAAGCATTTCGATGTAGTCGATTTCGAAATAGAAATTCCAGAGTTGTTGCTTAAACAGCAGCAACGTACCAATGATATTTTTAATTACGTACTTGGCGCAATCGCCGGGATCTCCTTGCTCGTTGGCGGGATCGGCATTATGAACATCATGCTGGCCTCAGTTCTTGAGCGCATCAAGGAAATAGGTCTGCGTCTGTCTATCGGTGCGAAGAAGAGTGATGTGACCCAACAGTTCCTGTTTGAGGCGATGATGATCAGTGTGTCGGGCGGGATTATTGGTGTTATCCTCGGGATCGCCATGGCCTTGCTTGTCTCGAAGTTTGCTGACATTCCAACGCTGATCAGCTTTGGTTCCATTGTTGTGTCATTTGGGGTAGCCGCTACTGTGGGCTTGATTTTCGGAATTGCTCCGGCGCGGAAGGCGGCGAGCCAGGACCCTATTACCTCATTGCGATATGAATAAAATACTTAAGACCGCCCTCGTACTTCTTATCGGTATTGTCCTGTATGTCCCGGACGCCAATGCACAGCAAAAATTTACACTGGAAGACATCATTCGTCGGGCGAAAGCGCAGTCACCTGCCTCGAAACGGGCGGAGACGAGAAAAGAAAACCGCTTCTGGGCATATCGTTCTCATAAGACGAACTACAACCCGCAACTCAGACTTGAAGGTCAGCTTCCGGTGTACTACAAGAGCGTTAATCAGATCAGCCAGCCTGATGGAACCTACCGCTATCGTCCGGTCGAGCAAACCAACAACGAAGTAACGCTTGGGCTGCGCCAGCCCTTATCGTGGACAGGTGGCATTATATCCGCGAACTCCGGCCTGGGCTTTTTCAAGGACTTTAATGATAAATCCATTCAGGCCGAACAGTGGAGTGGAAGTGTGTTTAACGTCGCTTTGAACCAACCGCTGTTCGCCTTTAATTCCTATCGCTGGAATAAGCGAATTCAACCGCTGTTGTTTGAAGAGTCAAAACGCGAATATGTGGAGGAGATGGAGCAGATCTCAGGAACAGCCACCCAGCGTTTCTTTAACGTGCTGGAACAGCAGATCAACCACCAGATTGCGACCTTTAACCTGGCCAATAACGACACCATTTATAAGATCGAGCAGGGACGCTACAACATCGGAACAACTTCGCTCGACAAGCTGCTACAGGTGGAACTCCAGCTCCTTACTTCGCGGCAGCAGGTGGCTCAGGCAAGTCTTGCGCTTGAAACGGCGCGCCTTCAATTGCGTTCGTTTATCGGGCTCAACGACGGCGAACAATTTCAACTGGTGTTGCCTGAAGACATTCCGCATTTTAGCGTGACAGTAGACGAAGCGTTGCAGTATGCAGAATTAAACCGGGCCGCCTTTGTTGCTTTCAAGCGAAGACGACTGGAAAGCGAAGAGTCAGTAGCGCGCGCGCGCGGGAACCGATTTCAGGTCAACGCGAGGGCGGCTTACGGGCTCAACAACAATGGCTTGACCTTTAATGATGTGTACGTCGAACCGACACAACAGCAACAATTCAACCTTACCTTCAGTATCCCGGTTCTGGACTGGGGCCGTAACAAGGCGATGATGCGGACGGCCATGGCGAACAAGCAACTCACCGATTTTCAAATTGCGCAGGATGAAGTGGATTTCGAACAGGAGGTCATGACGCAGGTGCGTCAGTTTGAAATGCTCCGGCTTCAGTTGCAGATCACAAGGAAATCCGATGAGGTGGCTGCCGAGCGTTACAACGTGTCACAGAACCGCTACCTGATCGGCAAGATCGATATCACCAACCTCAACATCGCACTCAACGAGAAAGACGATGCCAAGCGCCGCTACATTCAGGCCTTGCGCGATTTCTGGGTAGCGTACTACAACCTCCGCGAGCTCACGCTCTACGACTTCGCCGAACGAAAGTTGCTCTACACCCCAGATGCAGAATAACGAACAAACCACTCACGACTCACGACTCACCGTCCGGTATAGTTGAACGGCGTGATCGCCTTCAGCTTTTGCTTGACATTGTCCGCTACGTTAAGTCCGTCGATGAACGTCGTAATTGTTTCATGCGTGATCTTTTCGTTCGTACGCGTGAGCGCCTTCAACGCTTCGTAGGGATTTGGGTATCCTTCTTTCCGAAGTATCGTCTGCAGTGCCTCCGCCACCACGGCCCAGTTGTTTTCGAGGTCGGCATCGATGGCCTTTTTGTTAAGCTCCAGTTTGGACAACCCCTTCAGGAGAGACTTGAACGCCATCACCGTATGGGCAAGCGGTACGCCGACATTTCTCAGCACCGTTGAATCGGTCAAATCCCGTTGCAGTCTGGATATGGGCAACTTGGCGGAAAGGTGTTCAAATATCGCGTTAGCAAACCCCAGGTTTCCTTCGGCATTTTCAAAATCAATGGGGTTTACCTTGTGCGGCATCGCCGATGAGCCGATCTCACCCGCCGTGATCTTCTGCTTGAAGTACTCCATCGAGATGTACTGCCAAACATCACGGGCGAAGTCGATGAGGATGGTATTGATCCTTTTCAGGTTGTCGAAGAGCGCTGCCAGGTAATCGTAGTGTTCGATTTGGGTGGTCGGAAAGCTTCGCGACAGGCCCATTTCGGAACAAAAGGCATCACTGAATTGCTGCCAGTCGATTTCGGGATAGGCGACATAATGGGCGTTGAGATTTCCGGTGGCACCACCAAACTTGACGGCGTACGGAATGGCTTCAAGCATCTCGGCTTGCTTCTCCACGCGCGTGACAAAGACGCTGATCTCTTTTCCCAGTCGCGTAGGAGAGGCCGGTTGTCCATGCGTTCTGGCCAGCATCGGAACGTCCCGCCATTCGTTGGCAAACCCGTCAAGTGTCGACGTCAGCTTTTTGAGGAGCGGCAGAAACTCCGCCCTGACAAATTCTTTAAGTGAAAGCGGTATTGCGGTGTTATTGATGTCTTGTGAAGTCAGGCCAAAGTGCACAAACTCCTTAGCGAACGACAGACCGAGCGCTTCGACCTGTTGTTTAACAAAATATTCGACGGCCTTGACATCGTGGTTGGTCGTCTTTTCGATTTCCTTGACTGTTTCGGCGTCTGCTTCTGAAAAGCGTTGCCAGATGGCGCTAACGATTTCGCGCTTGTCGGCCAGTGGCCGCAACTCGGGGAGGACAGCACTGAGGGCGAGCAGGTATTCAACTTCAATGCGGACCCGGTAGGCGATCAAGCCGAATTCCGAAAAATAGGGTGCTAACGACTCGAGGTGGTGGAAATATCGCCCGTCAACGGGTGATATGGCCTTTAAAGGTGTTAATGACACAGTCTTTGGTTAAGGTGTAAAATTAACCCGGTGCAGCCACAACCCAAAACCTTTTCTTTTTTTGATTTTTCTTTGCGTTTCGTCGCTTATCCGGCGCTTATTTTTGTTAACTAACCAAGACGGTAGGTCTGCCCGAATTAGCAGAAATTTGGCATATTGCCGCCCCAATTCAATGATTTTATGATCCCAAACCTGATCGTACATCTATTCGTCAGATCATCATTCGTAACTCGTAATTCGTTCCATGGCTTTCAGTTTTTTCAAGAGATCAGATAAGAGTACTAAGAAAGAGGCCGTTCGCAGCGGCCCGCGCTACTACGACCTCACGGTCAAGGAAATTGTGCAGGAGACACATGATACGATTTCCATTGTTTTTGAGCACCCGCCTGAAGGTCCGATCAGTTACAAGGCGGGGCAGTTTCTCACGCTCATTGTGCAGGTTGACGGCAAGGAGGTGCGACGCGCATACTCGCTCTGTTCATCGCCGTTTGTTGACGAAGACCTGGCGGTAACTGTGAAGCGTGTAGATGGAGGGTTACTTTCGAATTGGCTGGCGAGCCACCTGGCGCCGGGGGTCAGGGTCAAGGTGATGGAGCCGATGGGCCAGTTCACGACCGAGTTCAACGCCGGCAAGAAACGACACCTCGTCATGTTCGCCGGCGGCTCCGGCATCACGCCGATGATGTCATTGATCAAAAGCATCCTTTCGCAAGAGCCGAATAGCATCGTCTCGTTGATCTATTGCAACCGCGATATCGACAGCATCATATTCAAGGATGCCCTTGAGGCCATGCAGACACACGATGAAGGGCGACTGCATGTAATTCACATTCTTGACAACGCCCCCATGAACTGGCAGGGGTATTCAGGTTTGCTCAATCACGACATGCTGACCAGACTCTTCGAGCGTGTACCCGACTGGGGCATTGAGAACACCACTTACCTGATGTGCGGTCCCGAAGGTATGATGAAAAATGTCGAGTCGTTGCTGGCTATGCGCCATATTCCCGCCGAAAAGATTTTCAGAGAAAGTTTTGTGCAGGGCACGATCGACAAAGGGGACAAGAAAGAAGACGCCGCAGATGCCGCCGACCAGCTTCAGGAGCGTATCGTGACCATCCGCTACGACGGCGAAGAATATAAAGTGGTCGTGCCGCCGGACAAAGGCATTCTTGAAAGCGCACTTGATCAGGGTATTGATCTTCCTTACTCATGTCAGAGCGGACTGTGCACTGCCTGCCGCGGAAAATGCCTGAGTGGGAAAGTGAAGCTCGATGAAGAGGAGGGGTTGTCTCAATCAGAACGTGCCGAAGGGTATGTGCTGACCTGTGTCGGTCACCCCCTCACTGATGATGTTGTGATTGAAATCGGATGATTGGATGCGCGGGTGCGCGGGTGCGCGCTCAGCGTGTACGCGTGGGTTGAAGGTGCGGCACGCGTGAACTGGAGTTGCAGGTTGCAGGTTGCAAGTTGCAGTGTCGCGGGCCCTTTTAGGGATGGGTTTGGTTCAACGGGTAGGCCGAGTTGCCGGTTACCAGTTGCCGGTTGCGCGCTCAGCGTGTACGCGTGGGTTGAAGGTGCGGCACGCGTGATCTGGAGTTGCAGGTTGCAGAGTTGCAAGTTGCAGTGTCGCGGGCCCTTTTAGGGATGGGTTTGGTTCAACGAGTAGGCCGGGTTGCCGGTTGCGCGCTCAGCGTGTAGGCGTGGGTTGGAAGGTGCGGCACGCGTGAACTGGAGTTGCAGGTTGCAGGTTGCAAGTTGCAGTGTCGCGGGCCCTTTTAGGGATGGGTTTGGTTCAACGGGTAGGCCGAGTTGCCGGTTGCGCGGGTGCGCGCTCAGCGTGTAGGCGTGGGTTGGAGGTGCGGCACGCGTGATCTGGAGTTGCAGGTTGCAGAGTTGCAAGTTGCATTGTCGCGTGCCTTTTAGCGAAGCACTTTGTAACTTCAGCGACCGGCTGAACCCGCTAAGACTCACCACTCACCACTCACGATTCACGCCTCACGATTCACGATTCACGCCTCACGATTCACGTCTCACGATTCACGTCTCACGATTCACGTCTCACGATTCACG
>CAYMWA010000108.1:8548-12617 GCA_964393795.1 uncultured Roseivirgaceae bacterium | reverse complement strand
GCAATCAGGTCGTCTGCATCCTCTACTCCGATACTGAGCCGCATCAGCGAATCGACGAGCCCGTTTTTTATGCGCTCCTCTTTGGGTATGCTCGCATGTGTCATTGACGCCGGGTGATTAATCAGCGACTCGACGCCGCCGAGCGATTCAGCAAGAGAAAACAACGTGACACTCTCCATGAGCCGGGTGGCCTTCTCCATAGCGTCGTCTTTCAGCGAGAACGAAAGCATGCCGCCATAGTCGCGCATTTGCTTTTTGGCGATCTCGTGATTGGGATGATCGGGAAATCCCGGCCAGTAAACCTTGCCCACTTTGGGATGGGTGCGAAGAAATTCGGCGATTTTCCGACCGTTGAGGCAATGGCGTTCCATGCGCAAGTGCAACGTCTTGATGCCGCGCAGCACCAGAAATGAGTCCTGTGGGCCCGGCACGGCGCCACACGAGTTGAGGATGAATGCGAGGTCCTGATAAAGCTTTTCATCGTTCACAATGAGCGCGCCCATGATGACATCGGAGTGTCCGCCGAGATACTTCGTGACCGAGTGCATGACGATGTCGGCGCCGAGGTCAAGCGGATTTTGCAGGTACGGCGAAGCAAAGGTATTGTCTACCGCTACCGTGATGTTGTTCTTTTTGGCGATTTCCGCGCAAGCCCCGATATCAACGATATTCATCAATGGATTGGTGGGCGTCTCAAGCCACAGTAATTTCGTGCTGGCGTTGATCAATCCTTTGAGGGCACTCGCGTTTGAAAGGTCGGCAAAATGGAATTTGATGCCGTATTTCTGGAACACTTTCGTAAACATCCGATAGGAGCCGCCGTAAAGGTCGTTGCTGGTAATGACCTCATCACCGGGGTTGAGCAGTTTGATGACGGCATCGACCGCGCCCATCCCGGAAGAAAAGCAAAGTGCAAACCTGCCATTTTCGAGAGCGGCAAGGCTTTGCTGGAGTGCGTTTCGCGTCGGATTGGCGCCGCGCGCGTAAGCGTACCCTTTATGTTTGGCAGGAGAGTCCTGCACATAGGTGGAAGTTTGATAAACCGGGGTCATGATGGCGCCGGTGGTGGGGTCGGGAACAACCCCTGCATGTACAGCTTTCGTTCCGAATTTCATCTTTTTCTCAGGATTAATGGCCAAAATTAGCAGAAAAGCAACGCGGGGTTACAATTCAGATGTAAGTTTTATTAACCATATGTCAAATTCAAAAACAGGTGTTAACTTACCTGATAAATCGCCACTTAATCCCCAAAAATGAGATCATTATACAGTCTGATTTTGATTTTGATGGCCGCGGGACCTCTTGCCGCCCAGGTGGGAATCGGCACGGAAGCTCCGAATGCGCGTGCCGTTCTTGAACTGCGGTCGCCTGGTAATGACCAGGGATTTCTGGCACCCCGCCTGACGACAGCTCAACGCACAGATGATGCCTTCATCGGGAACCTGAGCGCTGCGGAAAACGGCTTGCTCGTGTTTGATACCAATGACCGGCTTTTTTACTACTGGATTTTTCCCGAATGGCGACCGATTGAAGCGGGCACAACGTCGACAATATGGCGCTCCGGACTTGGAATACCCACCAACACGCTGGGAGAAGAGAATGATTTCTACATTGACACCGAGACCGGTGATGTTTATAGGAAAGTGTCGGGCGTGTACGACTTCGAAATGAACATCAAAGGGGAGAAAGGCGACAAAGGTGATAAAGGTGACAAAGGAGATAAGGGTGACAAAGGTGATAAAGGAGATAAAGGTGATCAGGGAGATCCGGGACCGCAGGGAATTCAGGGGGTTCAAGGTGTGAAGGGAGACAAAGGAGATCAGGGTGAACAAGGTATTCAAGGAGTGAAAGGTGATAAAGGTGATCAGGGCGCCCAGGGCATCCAGGGTGTGAAAGGGGATAAGGGCGATACCGGCGCGCAAGGACCAAAAGGTGATCCGGGCGATCCCGGGGCGTTGAATTTCCGGGTGATTACAACTTATCCGGACAAAATTCGCTTTGATGACGATATTCTGGTCGCCAGCCTGCCTACCGGTGAGGGGCTTGCCGTACTTCCGCCGTTAGCTGAACTGGCGAAACTTGGCAAACCTTCGAAAACCCTTTATATAAGACTCGGTCCGGGTTCAATAGGCAAGCAACCGGTCACCATTAGCACAGACGATGCGGCGATTGTGACCATCGACGGCAACGTTGTGACTCAGTTTGTACTGGGCGCGGCAGATCCGACGTTTTACGCGATCACGATCACCGCTGATCTTAAGGGTGGAAGATGGTACATTATCAATATAGTGCGATAGCATGCTTCGCTTAACATCTCTTGCATTTCGAACACTGTTGTGGTGTGTTGTTACACCCGCGATGTGGCTTTTTCACGGCGAGAGCGCCTTTGCCCAGAGTTTCTATAACCAGGGTTCAACGGTCAGCGTCGTTGACGGAACGATCTTCTCTGTAAGAGATAGCCTGGTCAATACCGGCACGTTTATCAACAATGGCACCCTGGTGATCGGAGGAACGTGGCTCAATGTCGGCGCGTATAACCCGGGCGTTGGTGAGATTACGTTCAACAGCACGTCGCCCACCACACCGCAAATTATCAACCACAGCAACCAGTCGTTCAGCAAGATCACTATTAGCGGAGGCGGACGAAAACTTATCCTCGCCGACATCACCATCGAAGATGCCCTGATCCTTTCTGATGGTGTGGTCGAATCGGAGAACAACGCACGCGTCTTTATCCATCCGGATGCGACTATTACCGGCGGATCGGACGCCGCACACATTCACGCGCCCGTGTATCAGGAAGGAAACGGAGACAAGTTGTTCCCGCTTGGTGACGGAAGTGTTTACTTGCCTGTGACACTGCTGGACATCACCGATCCGGAGGCCATTATCGGCATTGAAACCGTCGGGCTTGAAAATGATATCCTCCCAAAGGCACCATCGCTCGATGCGATTTCTACCACCCGCTATTGGCATGTAGATGTGGCTGCCGGCGCACTGGGCAACGCAAGGGCGGTACTGCCAGTTCGCGGTGAAGCCGGCCTGGGTGATCTGGCGAACGTTGTGGTGACAGAATCACCTTCGCCGACCGAAAAATTCAGGAGCCTCGGGCAGTCGGGCGCGGAAGGCACAACCACCAACGGCAGGGTAACCAGTGATCGCGCAGTATCGATGCCCTATCTGGCGCTGGCATCCTCTACGCACGACGGTGGCCTGATCGTTTACAATGCGGTATCGCCAAACGGCGACAATAAAAACGATTACCTCATTATTGAAAACATCGAATACTTCCCCAAAAATAAATTCACACTCTTCAATCGCTGGGGTGATAAGGTCTTTGAGATTGATGATTATGACAATCGCGAGCGCGTTTTTCGCGGCATGGCCAACGTCAACGGCAACAAGGCACTTGTCAACGGTACTTACTTCTATCGCATTGAGACTGAACAGGACAAAGTGCGCATCAATGGATTTCTTTCCTTGAAGAATTAACGCTTACTTTTTTCCGACAGCCGGTATCTATCTGTCCCAAAAGGGTTTAACCACTAGCGAAATCCTATGAGGTACAGTATCTGTCTGCTGATTGTCCTTGCCCTCTCCTTTATTTCCACTGCTGCGCTTTCCCAGGTAGGGATCAATACCGATGTGCCCAATAGTCGGGCGGTTCTTGATCTCAACTCTCCGACAAATGACCAGGGCTTGCTCGTACCGCGACTGCGTTCCGCGCAACGAAACGCGCAGACGTTTATCTCCCAATTGACCGAGGCTGAAAACGGCCTGCTGGTATTCGATACGGACAGCAGTCTTTTTTACTACTGGAAGTATCCGGCATGGGTAGCGATAGAGCGAGGGTTGAAAGGATTGAAAGGTGATAAAGGTGATCCGGGTGAAGTGGGACCCGCGGGACCTGCGGGTCCGGTTGGGCCGGAAGGACCGCAGGGGTTGAAAGGTGATAAAGGCGACCAGGGCGAAATGGGGCCGGTAGGCCCTGTAGGCCCGCAGGGTCCTTCAGGGCCGCAGGGGTTGAAAGGTGATAAAGGCGACCAGGGCGAAATGGGGCCGGTAGGCC
>CAYMWA010000108.1:6337-8448 GCA_964393795.1 uncultured Roseivirgaceae bacterium | reverse complement strand
CAAAGGTGATCAGGGCGAAATGGGTCCGGCAGGCCCTGAAGGCCCGCAGGGTCCTTCAGGGCCGCAGGGGTTGAAAGGCGACAAAGGTGATCCGGGTGAAGTGGGGCCTGCGGGTCCTGCGGGTCCCGTTGGGCCGGAAGGTCCGCAAGGTTTGAAAGGCGATAAAGGTGATCAGGGTGAGATGGGACCAGTGGGTCCTGCGGGTCCGGTTGGGCCGGAAGGACCACAGGGTTTGAAAGGTGATAAAGGTGATAAAGGTGATCAGGGAGAAGTGGGTCCGGCAGGTCCCGAAGGCCCGCAGGGTCCGGCAGGTCCGCAGGGCCCTGAAGGTCCGCAGGGGTTGAAAGGCGACAAAGGTGATAAAGGCGACCAGGGCGAAATGGGGCCGGTAGGCCCTGAAGGCCCGCAGGGTCTGGCAGGTCCGCAGGGCCCTGAAGGTCCGCAGGGGTTGAAAGGCGACAAAGGTGATAAAGGCGACCAGGGCGAAATGGGGCCGACAGGCCCTGAAGGCCCGCAGGGTCCTTCAGGGCCGCAGGGTCCTTCAGGGGTACCTCAGGCCTATCGTGCGATCACGGTTACTGGAAATTATACGGCGACGTCTGAGGATGATGTCATTATCATAGCGTCAACGGGTATCTCGGTCACGCTGCCATCGGCGGCGACTGTGCCGGGAAAGGCTTTCCATATTCGCCATAATTTTGGTTTGCTGGGATTATTGGGCAGCGCCACGGTGCAGGCGCCATCGGGTGAAGTCATCATCGATGGAGACGGAAGTGCGACCTTCACCCTTGGTGGTTTGTTAAATCCCACGACAGCGATTACGGTTGTGGCGGTGGGCACGAATCAATGGTATGTGATCTCCAAATTTTAGACATGAAAATGCGATGCCTCATGCGGATTGTACTGCTGGCCGGCTGCAGCCTGGGCATCCACGTCCCTGTGACCACGGCGCAGACGCTGTTTAGCAATGACGCGAAGATCACCGTGGCGCCCCACACGACCCTTGTGATACAGGGAAGTGTAGAGAATGAGGGCATCATGGAAAACAATGGCCATTTGAAAGTCGCCGGTCCCTGGATCAATTCGGGTACCTATAAGCCCGGGGAAGGGATGATCACTTTTAATAGTACGTCTTCGAGTGTTCCGCAAATTATCCATCACAATGGTCAGGTATTCAACCGTATCGAGGTGAGCGGGGGCACGAAAAAGATTATTCTTTCCGACATGAATGTAGGGCGAGAGATTCACTTCGACGATGGCATCATCGAGGTGGCAGGCGCATCGCGGATCACTTTTGCGCCGGGGGTCGAAATCTTTGGCGCTTCCGACAGATCGCATATTCACGGGCCGGTTTTTCAACGGGGAAGTGGCCGCAAGCGCTTTCCCATCGGGAACGGGGCGATTTACCTTCCGGTTGAACTCACCGACGTGGCGGATACTGCGGCATTGGTGTCCGTACAGGGATTTGAATTTGGAAACCTTAGGTTGACCGGGGAGGTGCCGTTGAAGGCCATCTCCGATCAACGATACTGGCATATCAACGCTGTGTCGGGATCGCTTGGTCAGTCGCAGGTAGTCCTGCCGTTGCGTGGTGAGCATTGGATCGCCGATCCGGCGAATGTGGTCGTCGTCCAATCGGCTACGCCTTCCGAAGGCTTCACCAGCATCGGTCAATCGTACGTCGATGGTGATGGCGGCGCCCGACGCGTGGCCAGCGCAGCACGGGTAAGCCAACCATTTGTCGCCCTTGCCACCGCCGGCGCGGAGCTGGTTGTCTACAATGCGGTCTCGCCCAACGGCGACCAACGCAACGACTATTTGCGTATCGAGAACATCGAACACTACACGCCCAACAAATTTACACTCTTCAACCGATGGGGCGACAAAGTTTTCGAGATCGAGAATTACGACAATGAGGAACGGAACTTCAGGGGAAATTCAAACTTGTACGGCGACCGCGAGCTGACGAGCGGCACGTATTTCTATGTGCTCGACATGCCCGTCGGCGAATCACTGCGTGGATTTATTTCATTGAAGCGGTGAAGGAAGTAGGCGGCTTTGCCTCCCGTAGCTCAGGCGCGAGGAAGCGAAGTTGCCAGTTGCCGGTTGCC
>CAYMWA010000108.1:0-6237 GCA_964393795.1 uncultured Roseivirgaceae bacterium | reverse complement strand
CAACGCCTGTCAAGGCGATGCAACCCATAACAAAACCTCTGCGCCCTTAGCGCCTTAGTGCCTTCGCGGTAAAAATCGCCGGGCCGTCACTCATCCTCACAACGCCCTGTTCACATCAAACCGCTCAAGGTAATCAGCAACGCGCCGCACAAAACTTCCGCCCAGTGCGCCGTCCACAACGCGATGATCATACGAATGCGACAAGAACATCTTGTGGCGGATAGCAATTGAATCCCCGTAAGGGGTCTCCACTACTGCCGGTTTCTTCACGACAGCACCGAGTGCGAGGATGCCGACCTGCGGTTGCATAATGATGGGCGTCCCCATGACGTTGCCAAAGCTGCCCACGTTCGAAACTGTGTAGGTGCCTCCGGCGAGGTCGTCAGCTTTCAGTTTGTTTTCTCTTGCGCGCCTGCTCAGGTCGTTGACCGCCTTCACCAAACCGCGAAGACTCAGCTGATCAGCGTTGTGAATGACGGGCACGATGAGATTTCCGGAAGGCAGTGCCACCGCCATTCCGATATTGATGTCACGCTTGCGGATGATGCGGTCGCCGTCGACCTGTACGTTCACCATCGGATAGTCCTTAATGGCCAGCATGACAGCTTCAATGAAAATCGGCGTGTATGTTAATGCGTGGCCTTCTTCTTTCTGAAACTGATTCTTCCACTTGTTGCGCCAATACACAATGCTCGTCACATCCGCTTCGACGAATGAAGTGACATGTGGCGAGATGCGCTTGGAATCTACCATACGATCGGCGATCATCTTGCGCATCCGGTCCATTTGAATAATTTCATCGCCGGCATTGATCGACACGTTGACGCGTGGAGTTGCGGATGCACCACTTCCGGCCGCGGGCTGAAGCGATTGCCCGAGCTTGCGGTTCTTTACATAGGCAATGATATCTTTCTTGGTGACACGCCCTTCGGCACCAGACCCGGTGATTGTGTCCAACTCGGCTATAGCGATGTTTTCCTGGCGTGCAATATTTTTTACAAGCGGGGAATAGAAACGGCCGCGCCTGGATGCTTCGGCTCGTGTCGCACCATTGGTAGGCGCGGACACCGTATCGTGTGTTTCCACAGCTTCGACCTCAACCGGTTTACTCTCCGCCTGAAGCGGCGCTGTCGCATCCTCGTCCGGGCCATCCGTCGCAATAACCGCGATGGGTTTACCTACCGCTACCACATCGCCCTCATGGGCGAGGATTTCTTTTAGCACACCTGCATGGGTGGAAGGCACCTCTGTATCAACTTTGTCAGTGGCAACTTCGAGCAGCGACTCATCCTGCTCGATCGTATCACCGGGATTTTTAAGCCAGCGTAGAATCGTAGCTTCCGTAATGCTTTCGCCCATCTTGGGCATTACCAGTTCTGCAGTCGCCATAGTGTGTTATTTTCCTGTGGGTAAATTTAGTTGATTTTGGCAAAAGGTAGGCTGCGGGGTAACGCTTTGACCACAAATGCCACCAAAAACGCTATTTTTCGTCTGCGACCTTTTGTGCAAATTGCACAGTAAGCGACTCAATACTTATTTTTACCGTTTATTCCGATCTATATGAAAATAACTGCCCTCTGTCTTTATTCTGTCGCATTCTCAGCGGCTGTGTTGTTGTCATGCTCCTCAGGCGATGATACCAAAACGAACGTGCGGTCAGGAATCAATGTGTCGTATATGGACACAACGATAAATCCAGCCGACGATTTCTTTCAATTTGTAAACGGTGGCTGGATATCTGACAACGAAATACCCGCTGACCTCGGCGCGTACGGAAGCTTTACCGAGTTGCGGGAGGAAAACCAGGACCTGTTGCTACAAATCCTTCGGAAAGCAGCCGAGAGTGAGGAATACAAGGATGGAACGGATCAACGCAAGGCGGCAAACTTCTATAGCATTGGTATGGATTCACTGCTTGCGGAAAAAGCCGGCCTCGCCCCAATCAAACCTTTCCTGGATGAAATTGATGCCATTGAAAACGTGGAGGATATTCAAGCGTATCTTCAAGGCGACATCTTGCGTGGAGGAAGTGCTTTCTTTAACATGGGTGTCTATCCTGACCTGAAACAAAGTGACCGGATGACTGCCTATATCACTTCGGGTGGAATTGGCTTGCCTGAGCGCGATTACTACCTGAAGACAGATGAGAAGTCGGTGGAGACGCGCGAACGGTATGTCGACCACCTGACACGGTTGTTTATGTTGGCGGGCACCGATTCAATGAAAGCACGTAGCGATGCCGACATGGTGTTGAAGTTGGAAACGCGACTGGCCAAGGCAATGCTCAGCAAAGAAGACAGTCGCGATCCTTACAAATCTTATTTCCCCAAGACCGTAGCCGAGCTCAGCAAGCTTGCCCCTGCCATCGACTGGCCTGCCTATCTTTCAAGTCTTCAAATCAACCTCGATACGTTGATCGTTTCAGAACCGGCCTTCATGAAAGCGTTCGATCAGATTCTTAACGACACAAAAACCGATGACATCAAGACTTACCTCCGTGCGGGCCTGCTCCGCACGTCGGCGCCCTACCTGAACCACGCCTTTGTAGCAGAGTCGTTCAACTTCAATCAAAAATACCTCACGGGCGTTCAGCAGATGCGACCTCGCTGGAAACGGGTGTTGTCAACGACCAATCACCTCATCGGAGAGGCTATTGGCAAGTTGTATGTGGATGAGGCCTTCCCTCCCGAGGCGAAGGAAAAAGCGATGGAGATGGTGGAGAACATTAAACTCGCCTTCGGTGACCGGATCAAACAACTTGAGTGGATGTCGGACTCCACGAAACAAATGGCGTTGAAAAAGTTGAGCACCTTCAGAGTCAAAATCGGGTATCCCGAAAAGTGGATTGACTACGGCCCGCTTGAAGTGGACAACGATCCTGAGTCGGCCTCATTTTATGGCAACGTCGTCAATGCAAATGTCTTTGAATCACACCGCCAGTTGGCAAAGCTGGGCAAGCCGGTCGATCGCGAAGAGTGGGGGATGACACCGCAGACGGTGAACGCTTACTACAATCCGCTGTTTAATGAAATTGTTTTCCCTGCAGCGATCCTTCAGCCGCCGTTTTACGATTACCGTGCTGACCCGGCGGTCAACTATGGCGGCATCGGCGCTGTGATCGGTCATGAAATTTCGCACGGCTTCGACGATCAGGGCGCAAAGTTCGATGCAGAAGGAAATCTGAAGAACTGGTTTACCGAAGAAGACCTCTCCAGCTTCGAAGCGCGTGGAGCGCAGCTGGCAAAACAGTTTGACCAGTATGAGCCACTGCCCGATGTGTTTGTGCAAGGACAATTTACGCTAGGCGAAAACATTGGCGACCTCGGCGGCGTGACCGTTGCATATGCGGGCCTCCAGCGCTACTTCAAGGATCATGAACGTCCCGGACTGATTGATGGCTTCACACAAGAGCAGCGCTTCTTTATTTCATGGGCAACGATATGGCGGATCAAGTATCGAGATGAGACGTTGCGCAAGCAAGTGCTGACCGATCCGCACGCCCCCGGAATGTTCCGCGCCAACGGACCATTGTCAAACTTTACACCGTTCTACGAGGCATTCGACGTGCGCGAAGGCAACAAGATGTACAGGTCGGAGGAAGAGCGCGTCAGGATCTGGTGACCATTATCCAGGACGCTGATTCTCCTTGATGAGCCCCAACGTCACAAATGTCTGATCGTTGGTGTGTTGGGCTGAGCGCTTTTGCCTTGTGACTCGGGCTTTGTAAGTATCCAGGCTATCGTTGTCATAAAAAACGTAGACCTCGTCGTTCGGCTGGAATATTTTGGCACCAGCTCCAATTCTGACGCCCACCTCGATTTCATTTCCGGACAGGAATGATTTGAAGGTCTTTACATCGTTCTTTTTTATCAACAGGTAGCCCATAAAATCAACGTTCTTGGTTTCCATGCCCTCATAAAAACACTGTGCCAAAATATGGATGATGGGGAATGAAGGGTACGAAGTACTTGAAGGCTTAGTAGTTAAGCGCCAAAGAGACAAAGTTATGCGTCTTGTATGGCACTCCCGGACCGATTCCTTTGGCCACAAGATGAAGGCAATTTGAGGAAAAAAGGGCCACAAAAGGCAGGACTTCCGTCGGGCAGATAACCTAGCGGGATCCCTGAAGGGCAAGTCGGATCAGGTTTAACACCGCCGTGGAGGCGAGCCTGATGTTGATGAGCCGGTCCTGCGAAAGCTGAAGTTTTCGTGCAACGGTATGGTTGTTGTCAGCGAAGGCAATCCACACCGTGCCGACCGGTTTGTCCGTGGTACCTCCCCCTGGTCCTGCGATGCCACTGGTGGCCACACCAATATCTGTGTCGAACTTCAATCGCACCTGCGCCGCCATTTCCCTGATAACGGCTTCGCTCACGGCGCCGTGTGCATCAAGCGTCTCCCTTCGAACGCCCAGTTCGTTGATCTTGATCGCGTTGGAGTACGCGATCACACTTCCATAAAAATAATCCGAACTCCCCGGAACGCGTGTGATGAGATGGGAGAGGAATCCGCCCGTACAACTTTCGGCGATGGCCAGGGTTCGATCATTTTCCCGTAGCCGTTTCCCGACCACTACTTCCAGCGGATCATTGCCGGTCCCGTAAATGTACTCACCCGCCAGCGCCATGAGTTCGTTGAAAAGTCCCTCAGTCTCATTCCGCAGTGCAGTCGGGTGGCTGCCAAAAGCGGTGAGACGCAACTTCACTTCGCCATAGCCGGGGAGGTAGGCCAAACGGATATGTGGCGGAAGCGCCTCTTCCCATCCCGATATTTTTTCTGCGAGAAAAGATTCGCCGATGCCCACCGTGCGAATGATCATGTGGTGGATGAAGGGTGTCTTGAACGTTGAGCGAAGTTTAGGAATGATAGTCGTGCGCATCATTTCTTTCATCTCGTGAGGCACGCCCGGCATCGACACGAATACCTTCCCGTTTCGCTCGAACCACATGCCCGGCGCAGTGCCGTGTTTGTTCGTTATTTTTTCGCAACACTCGGGCAGTGAAGCCTGCTGACGGTTTACCTCCGTGAGCGGCCTGCCACGGCTGGTGAAAAATGCGGTGACTTCGGCAAGGGCTTCCTCGTGCATGCGCAGTCCGCAATTGAAATACTTTGCGAGACAGGGTTTGGTCAGGTCGTCGCGGGTAGGCCCCAATCCTCCGGTGATGAGCACGATGTCTGCGCGTTGTTCCGCTTCCGCGAAAGCGGCAAGAATTGCTTCGGCGACGTCGCCCACGGTTGTTTTACGCACAACCCTGATGCCGATGTCTGACAACTCGACGCCCATCCACTGGCTGTTCGTATCCACAATGTGGCCATAAAGAAGTTCGTCTCCGATGGTCAATATCTCTGCTGTTATGGTCGTCATCTGCTATGGCTATGAAAAACGTCACAAATGTACTTTGCGAACCGGAAGTTTAAAGCTTAATCTCAATTTTGTAGCTTTATACGCTGATCGGCCGGAAGCTGTTCCGGTGGATCGCTATACCCATCTGAAATTGATGCTATGAAGAAAATATGGCTAGCCATTGTGATCATGTTAAGCGCCTGTACGACAGCGCAGATTAATCAGACCCTTGGTGAGGTGAACAAGACCCTCGGCGGCTCGACGGCACCCCTGACCACGGCTGAGGTGGCACAAGGGCTGAAGGAGGCCCTGGTCAAAGGCATTTCAACAGGTGCTGACCTTGTTTCACGGGTAGACGGCTACTTCAAGAATCCGGAAATCAAGATTCCCTTCCCGCCTGAAGTGCAGAAGGTGGAAGACAGGCTGCGTCAGCTGGGCCTCGACAACGAGGTTGACAAATTTGTGATGACGCTCAATCGGGGTGCGGAAAATGCCGCGAAGGAAGCAAAGCCGATATTCATCGAGGCCATACGCGCGATGACGATCGATGACGCCTGGGCCATTCTCAGGGGCGAAGATGACGCCGCTACCCAGTACCTGAAACGCACGACCTCAGGATTGCTGAAAGAGAAGTTCAAGCCGGTGATCCAGCGATCACTGGAGCAGGTCAACGCAACAAAATATTACGGAGACATCGTGTCACGCTATAACCAAATTCCGTTTGTTCAGAAAGTCAATCCCGATCTGGACGACTACGCCACTGACAAGGCCATTGAAGGATTGTTTGTGATGATTGCGAAAGAGGAGAAGAACATCCGCGAAAATCCCGTTGCCCGCACAACGGAAATTTTAAGAAGGGTGTTTGGGGCGTAGGCGGAAGCGGTTTCAAGATG
>CAYMWA010000107.1:11227-12670 GCA_964393795.1 uncultured Roseivirgaceae bacterium | reverse complement strand
GTAGGCGATTTGTCAGTAAGCCGATCGCTTGAGCGTATGCATTTGACGCACGCACGCCTCGGCATAAACGGCAAATTCAAGAAGATAACGGCACAGGGATTCGATACAACCGAAGAAGTGCCGCATTCTGCCGCAGCTCTGGAATAAACCCGCCTGGGCGTGGGACTTTATCAAAGCCGGCTTTCCGGAACCGCAGGTAGCCATGGGTTTGCGACCCGACGGCACGCCGATGGGACTGTTTGAAGGCATCGCGGAGATATATAAGGAAACGCCCAAGTGGGAAGATATTGCCTGGGTACGGAGGCATTGGGACGGCCCGATTGTCATTAAGGGTATCCTGACCGTTGCCGACGCCAAACGCGCGGTGGCCGAAGGTGCAGACGCCATTGTCATTTCAAACCACGGTGGCAACGTACTTGACGGAAGCGTCTCAACGCTGCCCATATTGACTGAAATTGTCGAAGCTGTGGGTGACAAAATTGAAGTACTCATCGACAGCGGCGTACGCCGGGGCACAGACGTACTTAAGGCCGTATCCCTGGGAGCTAAGGCAGTTTTGCTTGGGCGCGCATACCTCTATCCACTACTCGCAGCGGGTGAACAAGGGGTTAGCCACATTCTGAATCTGTTTAATCAACAGATCAGAGAGGGGCTCGCATTCCTGGGCGCACAGTCGATCGACGATCTCGATCCCTCTTTCGTCCAATTGCCTGCTCACTGGAGACAGCCGGCAATTAAAACGGATATCCATAACGAATTTGATGTAATTGATAATAACTTGGTGTTGGCATAAACACTAAATATATCATGCAAGAACAAAGCAACTACAGCGCGCCTGATCGCGCACGGATTGGTCACGTTCACCTCAAGGTGTCGGATTTAACTAAGTCGCTCGAATTTTACCAGGGATTACTGGGCTTCGAGCTGACCATGATGTACGGCGATCAGGCCGCTTTCTTATCCGCCGGCGGCTACCACCACCACATCGGATTAAACACGTGGCATAGCCTTGACTCGCCCCCGGCACCTAAGAGATCCGTGGGTCTCTATCACACGGCCTTCCTTTACCCGACACGGAAAGACCTGGCCGTCATCTTCGACCGTATCAGACGCGCCAACTACCCCCTCACAGGCGCCTCCGATCACGGCGTCTCCGAGGCCTTATACCTCGATGACCCGGATGGAAACGGCGTGGAGCTTTACTGGGATCGTCCGAAAGAACAGTGGCCAAAAAACGCGGACGGATCGTTGACGATGTATACGCGTCCGCTCGATCTGGTGGGGCTGTTGAAGGAGCTGGAAGGTTGACCATCCGTAATTGACCCCGGGCGTATAAGGCTACCATGCAACACGTCAGCTTTCATACGCCCTCAGGCGGTTCTCAAGGCGAACGATCTCTGTTTGCATGGTCTCCATCCGGTCAAGCAGGTTGACGATCGTCTC
>CAYMWA010000107.1:0-11127 GCA_964393795.1 uncultured Roseivirgaceae bacterium | reverse complement strand
GTGACATATAAATCGCCGCGCTGCCCTTCCTTTTTGTAAACAGGAGTACCTTTCCCCCTCAGCCTGACCTTTGTTCCAGGTTGCGTCTCCGGACTCACTTTCATTTTTACCTGTCCGTCGATTGTGTCGATGACGACTTCACCGCCAAGAACCGCTGTGTAGAGATCAATCGTGGCCTCCATGTACAAGTCGTCTCCGACGCGCTTGTACCGCGGATGATCGGCAATCTGAAAAGTGATGTACAAATCACCTGATGGTCCTCCGTTCACCCCAGGTCCTCCATACCCTCTCAGCCTGATGACCTGTCCGTTCTCAATGCCGGCAGGGACGGTAATGCGGATATTCTTCCCATTGACCGAGAACGTTTGCTGATGGGTATTCAACACATCCGTCAATTGCAGATGCAATTCAGCATTGACATCATGGCCGCGAAACCTCGCTGATTGCCGCCGCCCCCCGGAACCAAACATCGATTCAAAAAAGCTGGAGAAATCGTCATCGCCGGAAAAGTCTTCAGTACTGTAGTACGTCTGTCGTTGCCCTCGCTGGCGCTGCTGCTCAAATTGTTCTGCGTGCTGCCACTCCTTTCCATACTGATCGTATTTCTTTCGCTTCTCCGGATCGCTCAAGACCTCATTGGCCTCATTGATACGTTGAAATCTTTTTTGCGCTTCTTTATCGTTAGGATTGAGATCAGGATGATATTTTCTGGCAAGCTTTCGATATGCCTTTTTTATCTCATCAGCGGTTGCCGTTTTATCTACCTCCAGAACCTTGTAGTAGTCGATGAACTCCATGAAACTGAAATTTTTAATGCGCGTAAACCGGCCCAAAAATAGCCTCCCCGCACCCTAAAAGTAATGACAAAAATCATCGCACCGCAAACGCCGATCTGCTGCTCTATTGCCGACGCCAACCTAAATCGAAAGAAGTTGAGGCCTCATGAGTCCGCCGTAGTCGACTATTGTACACCAGCCATATACGTCTCCATGAGGTTGAGGTATCCACGCACCTCGGCACTCTGAAAAGCAACCTGACGTTCATCACCGGCCTGGCCCAGCCGAACGGCATGGACCTTTGCCCGGACGTTTGCGCGAAGGCACTTGAAGTACGTAAAGATCAGGCGATCTTCGGTTCCAACAAAAGCTGGAAAATGCTTCTCATATTCCTCCAGAAACAGGTCGGCTAACCGCTTCCAATGAAACCTTTCAAAATCCATACAAAGAAATGCGACTTCATCGAGCACATCGACCTGACGGAACTCATCGTTAAACTCAATGCAATCAAACAAAACGGGATTCCGATAAAGAAAAATATTACCGGAATGAAGATCCCCATGGACATCCTTCTTGAAACCTTGCTCAATGCGTTCCTGCATTCGCGTATGGTGCGCCTCCAGGAAGGAATTACTCCAGGCTATCGAGCGATTGATGACTTCACCAACGCCTTCGCCGATTTTGTCTGACACCAATTCGACTACGGACGCGATGTCATTAAACGTTCCGGCCGCCTTGTCCATATCGAATGGTGTGTGAACCGTTTCTGCGTTCTCATGAAAAGCAGCAACCTGCTTCGCCAGTCGGCGGATAGCGTCTTCATCTCCTTTCCCGCTTCGCAGAACGTTATCCAGACGCTTCGCCGCAGCCATTCGACGCATGACGACACAGTAGTCAACGATCTGCCCTTCCTCCATTCCTCCCAGTATCCATTGATCATTCACCCGCCGGATGGGTTCGACGGCGAGATAAATATCGGAGAACCGCCTGTTGAGCATTAGTTCCCGCTCGCACTGTATACGGCGTGCTTCAAGGGTTGAAAAATCCAGGAATGAAAGCTTGAGCGGCTTCTTAATCTTAAACGCAAAGTGCTCGCTGAGGACCACCCATGAAATATGCGTTTCCTCAACCTTTCCACGAAGCGGTGTGCGCTCGTAAACACCATTCCGGGCGATGTCATGAATTTCAATATCCGTCATGGTCAGTCTCGTTCTGGTCAAGATAGCTTTCGGCTTCCTTCAACATCTCCTGAATGTTATTGTCGGTCGATTGCAGCGTCAGATGCGGCATGGCAATCGGCTCGAACTCATCCCGGACTATTTCATAAACGCTGTAGTCAGCCTCGCTATATTTCCGCGGTTTCTGAAGGCGTTTTCTGATAAGGTCTTCATCCGCGGTAACCACTATCAGCCGAACATCCACCTGATAATCCTGGGCCAGCTGTAGAAACATTTTACGTATCGCGCGACGGTAAAACGTAGCGTCAACGACAACATCCTTCTTCCGCTCAATCGCCTGGATCACTTGCAGGCGCATCTCATTATAGACAAATAGTTTGTCATCGAATGAATACTTCCCTGTGGCTTGCATGGCCATCCGCACCCTGTCACTGTTGATATAGACGGCATCAAGTTTCCCCGCAAGGCGCTCCGCAAAATAGCTCTTGCCCGATCCTGGTAAACCCGCAACAAGTATCATCATGGCGTTCTATCCTGTTCACAACAGTTCCTCTTCTAACCCACCCACTCGGGGTGTCCCTGCATCCTGGCAACACGGCCAGGCCCATAGGCAACAAAATACGAAATGCTGTCTAAAACCTTAGGGTCCTGCCATTGGAATTAACAGCCGGTTTAACTACTTTTATCATGCCTGTTACCTGGAGGGCCGATACGAGAACGCTGCGGTTGTCGTGTCATTTACCTTCATCTATTTTCCTTACTGCATCTTCAGGTCTTGGGGCTTTTTTCATTTACCCCCTTTCCCGCAGAGGGTAAACTCGAATTTAACCACGCGGGTTTTGATACGTTGCGCTGCAGGTAGTGCGGCTTCACATGATCGCTATCCAAGGGAGCCTTTCTGATATGATGTCGGGTAGCCAGTCAAAAGACCCATTGCTCAATAGCTTAAGAAACGATTGGAGTTTTCACAACAGGATAATAATCGTCCAAAGCCCAGAAAATGAAATTGTTCATCTTCATTTCAGCGATCGTCATAGGCCCTGCCTTGTACGCGCAGAACCACACGCCGTTAAAGGGACCTTATGGCGGTGAAGTGTATGATATCGTCCGCAGCAACGGGACGCTGATAGCATCGGTACCGGGACAGGGCATAGTGGTTAGTACCGATGGTGGCACCTCCTGGCAAGAATCAAATACCGGGATCACAGAATTCTATTTGAGAGACCTTGAAGTCGATGCCACAACGGGGAAAGTTTTCGCACTGGCGGCCAGGCGACTGTTCTCTTCTTCAGATGATGGTGCTACATGGATCACCGAAGCGTCAACAGGCTTTAGCGGCGCACGCTTCATGAAGAAAACCGCCAACTTCTTCTTTATTGTTACCGAGTATCAGGGAAGGATTTACAGATCCAAGAATGGCGCTAACTGGTCATTGCTTAGTACGATAACTTCCAGCCCAATAACAGATTTTGAAGTCAATGCTGCGGGGACTCTGTTTGTCAGCACCAGTGGATCATCCGTTTTGAGGTCCATCGACGAGGGCCTGACTTTCACGCAGCTTGATGCTTCCAAAGGTTTAAACACGGAACAGGTCGTTTCCCTGTCCATCAGCGGATCCGAAATATATGCCCTCGGCCGGGAGGGGCCTTTCAAATCTATCAACAACGGAGACTCGTGGAGCTCCATCAAGTCGGCCACCCTCACTGAAACCTATTTCGACGGCCCGATTCAGGCCATCGGCGCATCGCTTTACATTATTAACAGCGGCACGGCATGGCTTAGTAATGATGGAGGCGCCACTTGGTCAGCACGCTCGCACCCACTCGACAACTACCCCGCCGAGATACAACCTCAGTCCTTCTTTGCCGAAAGTGCTTCTACGCTATACGTAGCATTTTGGGACCTCGGATTGTTCAAAACCACTGACGGCGGCGCTGCCTGGTCCGAAGTAAACACCGGAATCACCGGTCACAATGCCTATAACGACAACAGCTTAATGTACGTCCCAGGAAGCGATCGACTGCTATGCGCAACAAGTTATCCGTATGGCTTTTATATGTCGATCGACGACGGTGAAGTTTGGGATTTCGTGAAAAACGCACCCAATAATAAAAGAGTAAATGGATTCATTTCCGTCGGTTCCAACATCTACACCTATGGACACGGCATCAACAAGAGCAGCAACAGTGCGCTGAGTTGGACTGAGGTAAATGATGGAACAACAGAAGGATGTTATACAATATTTGAGGCACTGGTGGCTAAGGATGCAACAACGTTCTACTCGTATGCGACCAGAAATTGCGAAGGAGTGAACGCGTACTTCTTACTCACCTCAACAAATGCTGGAGTCAACTGGACCCGAACCGCGATCACCAACATGCCATCGACCGACATCTCCTCCATCGAGCGCCCGAACTTGCACATTGACGGCGATGGCAATCTCTACATGTTGATTTACAATGGGGAAGTTGGAGAACGTCAATTGTACAAAATCAATCCGGCCACAGCCGATGCCATCCGAATCAACAACCTTGGATCGCCATACATCGCCGACATGGACAGCTATAACGGTACGCTGTACCTGTTGACGAACGACCGCAAGCTGCTTATCTCCGATGACGGTGGCACAACATGGACGACAAAAACGACCACAGCAGGAAGCGGAAAAATCGAGGTCATCAATGAAAATACGATTTACATTCTCAACAACAACCCCGGAGCGATCATATCCACGGATGGTGGCAATAACTGGAGCGTAACAGAAACGTTCGGAAACGGCCGGGATGCAAACCACGTTGTCCTCACACCTTCCAATTATGCATACATCCAGGTAAACTACGGCGCCGTTCTCAAAAGCAATGCGCCGGTGATTCCGCCATCCGCTCCCACCGCCCTCACCGTGAAAGGATTCAGTGAAGACGATGTCGCGCTTACATGGATTGACAATTCGGACAACGAGGAGTACTTCATCGTTGAACGATCAACCAACAATAACACCGCTTATGACAGTGTCGGATTTGCAACCCGTCAAGACTGGTACACGCAAAATTTTGTTTACGTCGAATTGGCTGGGCTTGACCCTGAAATACAATACTTTTTCAGGGTTCGCGCAAAAGGGGCCGGCGGCACTTCGGCATACTCCAATGAAGTCTCCATCACCACGTTGAAAGACTGCCGTGCTGTTTCAGATATTCCATTAAATCGAAGTTGGACAGCGACAACACTCAATGAAAGTGGTGTCGGTATAAAAACCGATCCTGCCGTGTCCATCGTCCAGTGGGGGAATTCGACAGGATATTACCAAATCTCCAACCTGAACATTGGTGCGAGTAGTGCCATTCATCCCGACTACGGAGCCCCTATCGTAGAAAATTGTGGAAGCGTCTTCATGTACGCCTACGCCGACATGCAGCAGCAAAACGGTACCTGGAACCCTGAGACAAAGACCCTGACAATCTCCTGGCAAACATTGAACACTGACGCCCCATTCAGTGAAACAACTGTTCTGCAATTGAATGATGTCGATCCAGCACCGGAGGCGCCAACCAATATTTCCGCCTATGTAAAAACAACTAACGAAATTGTCGTCACATGGGCCGGCTCCACGTTCACGAAGGAGTACCAGTTGCAACGTTCTACAACAAGCGGCACCGGGTTTGTAAACATCGGAAGTCCGGTTGGAAAAGAAACGACGTTGTGGATAGACAATGCCGACTTCGCCGTGGGGACCACCTACTATTATCGGGTGATCGCCATCGGATCCGGCGGCGTCTCCCCACCCTCAGCAGAGGCTAAAATCAATTTTCAAACACCGTTGTTTGACGCCATTAGCCTCGTAGGATTTGACTATAGCACGCAAGGCATCGCATGGGCGGACATCGACAATGACAACGATGAAGATCTTTTAGTTTGTCCGTTTGTAGGCGCTAATTCCATTACTTCGCCCATTAAAGTTTTTGAAAATCTTGGCAATGGTTCTCTGCAATTGCTCACCGTCCCCGGAATTTCGGAATATAAATCTCAGACCTTTCGAAGCATTTCCTTGGGCGACATCAACAACGACGGATTGGTGGATTTGCTGACTAATGGCACAGCTCCGGCCGGAGGCGATATCTTCATCAACAAGGGTAATAGTGCTTATGAACGCCTGCCACTAGTGCCGGCAACCTCGTCTGGCTACAACTGGTATGGAGAACTGGCAGATTTCAACAACGACGGCAGACTAGATGCAACTTATAGTGAGAACCAGAACGATTTTTCCTACGCTTTCTTCACCCAAAAAGAAGATGGAACCTTCGAGCCCTATGAGATAGGTCTTATTGCGGCAGATGAAAATCTGTCGTTTGGGGGAACCTGGGCTGACTACGACAACGACGGTGACCAGGATTTTCTGAGAGGAAATGCCCTTTTAGTCGCCGACGGCTTCGATCAGTTGTATGAAAATAATGGTGACGAAACTTTTTCACCGGTGTCGGGGACCGCATTCGAAACCGATCATGCGTTCAGAAGCAGGTCTTTTTCCTGGGCGGATATCGACAACGATCTCGATCTCGATCTGTTTATCGGCAACAACCTTGCAGCCCTCTCTAACATGCTATATCGGAATAATGGCGATGGAACGTTCACCCGCATGACCGGCAGCGTGGTCGCAGAAACAAAAACACAAAATACATTTGGTAGCGCATGGGGTGATCTCGACAATGATGGTGACCAGGATCTGGTCGTGGGCAATACTGGCAAGTCGGATCTGTTTCTCAATGATGGCAACGGCGGTTTCACGAGGTATATCGGAACTGAATATATCGTCGCCAGTGATCCTACGCGAAACAACATTGCCTTCGCTCTCGCCGACTTTGACAACAACGGAATGCTCGATATTGCCACGGGTAAAAATATTCCCGAAAACATTTCCTTCCCCACTATTCTGCTCAAAAACAATCTTGCGCCAGGAGCTGCCACCCACTGGTTAAAAGTCCGGCTAAATGGAACCACCAGCAATCGGGCGGGCATTGGCGCGCGGATTATTATCACAACCCCTGACAACAAAAAGCAAATGCGTGTGATCTCTTCACATACGGGCTACGGAAGTTGCAATAGTTTGATTGCGCATTTTGGACTGAAAAACCAAACCAGCGTAAGTAACATCCAGATTCACTGGCCTTCCGGAATTGTCCAGAACGTCAATGCACAGAACGCTGACCAGACGATCACCATTACAGAGGACGGCGCAGGTCCGGCCAATACGCTCCTGCATCCGCTTAACGAAGCGACCAACGCTGCGCTCAACACCAATATCGAAATCACCCTTGACGAGCTGCCTTCTGTTCAGTCCGGCAAAAAATTCTCCGTGTATCTGACGGAAAACCTTTCGACACCGATCTTTCAAGCCGATGTTTCCGAGGGCCTCCTCGAGGGGAATAAAATCACGTTCGACCTCCCTGAAGACCTTGAAGCGCTTACCTCCTACACTGCGGTACTCGAAGCTGGATCGCTCATCGACAAATTTGGAAACCCTTCACTGGAAATCAGATGGACATTCACGACCACCGACGTTATCAAACCACAAATACTATTCACGCCGCCAGCTTCTGTTGCGAAGGACGAAGCGATCGAGTTTACCCCTTTGGTCACTGACAATGTGGGCATTAGTCAGGTCTTACTACATTATCGTAAAATTTCCGGAAAAGATTACACTTCGATCGCCGGCACCGCAGACCCGGTTGTTGAAGACCAGTATGTGTTTCCCGTATCCGCTTCGTTCTTTGATGCAACCGGTCTGGAATACTATTTCACGGCAACTGATCCGGCAATGAACGAGTCACGAAGTCCGGCGAGTGGAACGCACAAGACCTTCTTGCGCTACCAGGAATCAGACACCAATATTCCCACCCTCGGATTTGGAGGTGGCAGGAACGACTGGCGGATCTTCGCGATACCCTTCGACCTGGACGACAACGCTATTGCCACCATTTTCGATGAAGTCGTCGCCAACACTGAACTGGAAGTAAAGATCGACTACGGAATCCTTTCCTATAAGAATGACGTCGCCTGGAGCGAATATCCTTCCTTCACTACTGTCGAGCGAGGGAAGGGATACTTCAGCAATATTGTTACACCTCTCTCGGTACGGGTGGGCAACGATCTTCTTGCACCGGCCAACGACAGGGGTAACCTGTTTGTCCTTGATCTGAAAGTGGGATGGAACATGATCGGAAATCCTTATCTCTCCCCGATTTCCTGGACGGATGTTGCCCAACTCAATGGCCTAACCGGCACGGCTGCAGAAGTGAAAAAGTATGTCAGCGGCCAATACTCGGTCGACAATCAAACCCTTCAACCCTACGAGGGCGGATTTGTCTTCTCCGATGTAGCCATCCCTGGCGTAAAAATTCCGTTCTCGGGTCAAACCTCCGAAGGCGGGCGTGCAGGTATGCCTGCCCTGGGGGATGATGTCGACTCAGATTCATGGATACTCAAGCTGTCATTGCAGCAGCACGGCCTCAATAATAACCTGACGGCTATTGGCATGACACCTGATGCACGCGTCAGCTTCGACGATTATGATGACATCACACCACCGCGCCTCTTCGACTACCTAGAAGGGAACTTCATGCATCCGGAATACACAGCGAAACGCTTTTCGCGGGATGTGGTACCCACCCGGGAAGATTATCGATGGGATTTCATCGTCGACTCTAATTTACCCGGCCTTGCAGAACTTTCATGGGATCGCTTCGCATTGTCGTCAGCGCAAAAAGAGATGTTTCTGTTGGATGCCGAACGCTACAACGTCATTGATATGAAAGCAGTTGGGAGCTACAAATTTGACCCGGCATTTTCCAGGAATTTTTCCATCTTCTTTGGAGATGATCCTGAGATAACTTCTCGCAGCGTTGGACTGGGGCCAGCCTACCCCAATCCGGCAAACGGCCTTACTACTTTTGTATTCGGTCTCCCTGATGAGGGTGGTCAAGGTCAACGAGTCACCCTGGAAGTACTCAATGCATTCGGACAACAAGTAGCTACTCCTGTAAATGGGCGATTCGATCCTGGCTACTATGAAGTGACCTGGAACGCACGTGATATTGCATCCGGACTGTATACGTACCGGCTGACGGTCAGCTCACCGAAGGGAAAAGAACGACAAACCCGTAAACTCATTATCAAATGACTATGCTACGCGCCAATCCTGTAAGCCGACAAGCGTTCCTGGTGGTGATGTTTCTCATTGCCGTCAGTCTGGCGAATGCGCAAACAGTGTCTATCAGCAAAGTAGAAATTGCCGGTGAAAAAGTGATCGTTCACTATGACCTGGAGGACAGCAATCCCGCCAACGAATACCAGATAAACTTGTACGCTTCTGAAAGCAACTTCACAACTGCACTGACCAAAGTCACGGGAGATGTTGGCACTGAAATAAAGCCTGGTATCGATAAAAAGATTGAGTGGAGCATCCGTGAAGAGTTGGGGCCGTACAAAGGAAAGCTCTCGCTGGAGGTGCGCGGTCGTATGTTCATTACTGTTGCGAAGTTCAGGGGTATATCGTCGGGAGACAAATATAAGCGTGGCAAGAGTCATCAAGTGACCTGGAAGCCGGGAAACAATAACCCGGTGACCATTGAGTTGCTGAAAGGGACGCGAACGGTAAGCGTCCAGACCAATCAGCCCAATACGGGAACGTTTTCGCTTTTCATACCGCCGCATACCGTTATCGGAAAGGACTACGCCATTCGCATCACCGATACCAGGGATACTGAAAATGTGAGTACTTCGCCATCTTTTTCAGTGACGCGGAAAGTTCCGTTGTTGTTGAAAGTGGTGCCGGCACTCGGTGTTGCAGGCGTGTTGGCTTTTATCGCCAAGGGTAGCGATGAACCGGAAGATAACAGAATTGAACTTCCACCACTTCCGTGACGGCCGAGATGTTACCATCGCGTTTCCAGCGGGATACATGTTGATTTCAGATTTCACAGTGAAACACTAAAGATATTCAAACAATAATGGCTTATGAGATTCAGGATTTTGTTGTCTTGCGTATTGTCTGTTCTTAGTACGACTGCGCTTGTGGCCCAGAATGTCAGCACCCGAACGGATGAATTCGAGGTCGACTTCAGCGATCCTCAAAAGTTGGTGCACACGACCGTCCCGATGATCAATTGGATCAGTCCCGTACCGGAGACGAACTACACCCAGGAAACGACATTCAAGATCGAAGTTGAAGTAGCCTCCGACCGGCCCTTAAAGTCCATCACGCTTGTGATCCGGGAAGACGAAGCTAGTGCCAGCAGAGGTATGCTTACCCTGAAACCGGCGCCTGACCAGGAACAAAAGATGGTTATCGAAAAGACGTTGACCCTCATGAACGGTGAAAATCTTGTTGAGGTGATTGCCGAAAATGTCGACGGACAAAAGACTTTCAGTCACAGGAAGATTCATATCGGCAGCACCGGGCTGGCGGATGCGATCAAACTCGATCGCACGGACTACGCGCTGGTTTTCGCCACCGACCAGTATGATCATTGGTCCGACCTGGTCAATCCGGTCTTTGATTCCAGGACCATCGCGAACGAATTAAAATCGACCTATGGATATGAGGTAGAGATGGTGGAGAATGCCACACAGGATGGGGTGCTCAAAAAGCTTCGCGAATATGCAGAGAAAAAATACAAACCATTGGATCAATTGTTCATCTTCTTTGCCGGGCATGGCACTTACGATCAAACCTTCGGCGAAGGGTTCGTGGTAACACGTGAATCACAGGTCAACGACGTGGGCAAAACATCCTATCTTTCTCACAACCGTCTGCGTTCCATTGTCAACAACATTCCATGCGAACACATCTTCCTCGCTATGGACGTGTGTTTTGGCGGCACCTTCGATGCTGCGCTTGCCGCTTCCCGCGGGGGCATGGAAGAAGTATATCGTGAGCAGACGCGGGCAGAATTCATCACGCGCAAGTTGACGTATAAGACACGCCGCTACCTTACTTCCGGCGGTAAGACGTATGTCTCCGACGGTATTCCCGGAAAACATTCACCCTTTGCCAAAAACTTTATCGAGGCGTTGCGGTCGCGCGGCGGGCGTGACGGTATTCTCACGCTGCCTGAACTGTACACGTTTGTGGAACGCCTTCAGATCCAGCCACGCTTTGGCGAGTTCGGCGATAATATGCC
>CAYMWA010000106.1:0-12985 GCA_964393795.1 uncultured Roseivirgaceae bacterium | reverse complement strand
TGGGAAAAGGTAGAGGAAGAGATGCATGAATTCAAGGAGGAATTTAATGCCTTATCACCCGGCGCAATTGATCGCCGGAAGGCCATGGCAGAATTCGGCGACTTGCTCTTCTCACTTGTCAACTACGCCCGCTTTATTGACATTGATCCGGAAGAAGCCCTTGAACGCACCAACAAGAAGTTCATCAAACGATTTCAGTACCTGGAACGCGAATCCGCTAAAGACGGGAAGAAACTGGGAGAAATGACGCTTGCCGAGATGGATGTGTATTGGAACCGCGCGAAAGATTAGGAGTTGGTTTTTGGCTGTTGGCTGTTGGCTGTTGGTTAAGGCGGGAGCCAAAAGCCAACCAATTTTCCGCGCATTCAGCCTTTCATTCGGCCATTTCCATATCTTTGCCGAAATATGGCAACGCAAGAAGATAATTTTTTAAGGAATGTTATTTCCCACGCAAAGGAGTATGGGTTTGTTTTTCCCTCCAGTGAAATTTACGATGGACTCAGCGCAGTATATGACTACGGTCAGAATGGGGCAGAGTTAAAAAACAATATCAAGGATTACTGGTGGAAGTTTATGACGTTGCTGCACGACAATATTGTCGGTATAGATGCGGCGATTTTCATGCATCCGACCACCTGGAAGGCATCGGGCCACGTCGATGCTTTTAACGACCCGATGGTCGATAACAAAGATTCAAGAAAGCGCTACCGTGCTGACGTGCTCATCGAGGACGCGGTCACGAAAATGGAAGAGAAAATTGCAAAGGAGGTCGAAAAAGCGGCAAAGCGCTTTGGTGATTCTTTTGACCGCGAGATGTTCCTCAACACCAATCCGCGGGTAGCGGAATACAAAAGGAAAATCGACGAGACCAACGCCAGGCTGAAAGCGGCCATGGGAGGTGGCGATATGGCGGCCATGAAACAATTGATTGTGGACCTGGAAATCACAGACCCCGTTTCAGGCACGCGCAACTGGACGGACGTGCGCCAGTTCAACCTCATGTTCTCGACAGAGATCGGCTCGCTCGCCGAAGAAGCGAACAAGATATACTTAAGGCCCGAGACAGCACAGGGCATTTTCGTCAATTTTCTGAACGTTCAGAAAACGGGGCGGATGAAAATTCCTTTTGGAATTGCCCAGATCGGCAAGGCCTTCCGCAATGAGATTGTCGCGCGGCAGTTCATCTTCAGGATGCGCGAATTCGAACAAATGGAAATGCAGTTCTTCGTCAAGCCTGGCGACGAAATGAAATGGTATACGTTCTGGAAAGAAAAGCGGATGCAATGGCACCTGGCCATCGGTCTCGGCGCAGAAAACTACCGCTTCTACGATCACCTGAACCTGGCACACTATGCGAACGCCGCATGCGACATTCAGTTCAACTTTCCCATGGGATTCAAGGAACTTGAGGGCATCCATTCACGCACGGATTATGACCTGAAGAGCCACGAGAAATATTCAGGAAAAAAACTGCAGTACTTTGATTCTGAAGAGAACACGTCTTTCATTCCATATGTAGTAGAGACATCTATCGGACTGGACCGCTGCTTCCTCGCCATTCTTTCGAAGAGTTACCAGGAGGAAAAGCTTGCCGACGGCAGCGAGCGTGTCGTACTGAAGATTCCCGCGCCGCTTGCTCCAAACAAAGTCGCAATCCTTCCGCTTGTGAAGAAAGACGGCCTCCCCGAAAAAGCAGAAAAGATCATGGCGGATCTGAAATACGATTTGCGTTGCTACTACGAGGATAAAGATACTATCGGAAGGCGTTATCGCCGCCAGGATGCGATCGGCACACCTTATTGTCTTACCATCGACCATCAAACGCTGCAGGATGACACGGTCACCATTCGCGACCGGGACACGATGCAGCAGGAGCGGGTTCGAATAGAAGATGTGAGAGACAAGCTGATCGCCGCCTGCTCGGTGAATAACCTGTTGCGAAAGATCTGAGTACCTGGTACACGCCGATGAACTGGAAAACCCTGCTGTCAGCCAAGCGCAAAGGCCAGAAATCCACGGCCGGAAGTCCCGAATCGTCGCGAAGCGCTTTCGAGCAGGATTTCGACCGGATTATTTTTTCGCACCCATTCCGGCGATTGCAAGACAAGACCCAGGTCCACCCACTGCCTGAACATGACTTTGTACATACCCGGCTGACGCACAGCCTGGAAGTTTCTGTAGTGGCACGGTCGCTGGGCAAGCGGGCAGGCGAGACGATCCTCCAGCGAAATCCGTCACTGGCCGAATCCTACTCGTTGTTCGACTTTGGCGCCATTGTAGCGGCCGCGGCGCTGGCGCATGATCTCGGCAACCCTCCGTTCGGGCACGCCGGCGAAGATTCCATCTCCGACTTTTTCCGCCATCACCCTACCGGTGCCCGCTTTCACGGTCGGGTGAGTGAAGAACAATGGCACGATCTCATCCGGTTTGAAGGAAATGCCCAGGGATTTCGTATTTTGGACAAGGAACAGTTCGGGCTGAGGCTGACCTATGCGAGCCTGGGTGCCTTTACCAAGTACCCCTGCACCGCCTACTTCCCCGAAAGGGATAAGGCGCGCAAGAGCCAGAAGAAGTTTGGCTTTTTTCAGTCTGAGAAGGACGCCTTCCGGGACGTTGCCGTCGAACTGCAATTGGTACCGGGAAAGCCGGGCGCGTGGTGCAGGCATCCGCTGGCATTCCTTGTGGAAGCGGCCGACGATATATGCTACAGCATTATTGACCTGGAAGATGGCTGCCGGCTTGGTCTGGTCTCGTTTGACGACACCGTAGCACTGCTGTCAGGTATCTTGCGCGACAAACTTGATCGAAACAAACTCGCCCGGCATGGCGACCTCAACCAGAAGCTCGGCTTGTTGCGTGCGATGGCGATAGGTGAACTGATCAATGCATCCACGGAAGTGTTCCTCTCGCACGAACAGGAACTGCTCGCCGGGACGTTTGATGAAGCGTTGACGGAACTGTGCGAGTTCCGCGATACGTTGAAAGAAATCAGCAAGGTATCGATTGCAAAGATCTACCATGCCAAAGACGTTGTCGAAATCGAGGCCTCCGGCCACCAGATTTTACCAGGACTGCTTGAAGAATTTGTTGAAACCGGCTTGCACATGATCGAAGGGACAAAGTCGCGAAAATATAGTAACCTGCGGTTGATGCTACCGCCGGATATTGTGTCATCGATTGAGGCCAGACCCGACGATGTTTACCATATGCTGCGTCAGATCATCGACTTTGTGTCGGGACTTACCGACCGGCATGCACTATTGCTATACAGGAAAATAAAAGGAATGAGTCTTTGAAACAGCTGTACCGGAAACCGCATGGGCGAACCCGCGCGGTAGAACCATGAAGCTCCACTTAGTAAAAAATATCGTTTACCTCATCGTCGGGGTGATCAGTGTCCTGCTGGTGACTAACGTAGTCCTGACGTATTACAACCAGCAGATCCTTATACAGCTCATACTGCTGGTCATCTGTGTTCCCACCCTGGTCTTCACCGCGTTTTACACCGGCAAGGCATTCAGACTCGCTGACCTTGTAAGAAACGGCGAAGAGGAAAAGAACCGGTTGTTAAGTGAACAAAATGCACTGCTTGAGCAAAAAGTCGAGGAACGCACGCGGGAGCTGAGCGCCCGCAACGATGAAATCGTAGCACAGAACGAGGAGCTGCTGATGCACCAGGAGACGCTCTCCGAGCAGAACAAGAAGCTTCAGGAAGCGCAGCGCGTCATCAGGGAACAAAGCGAGAAAATTCAGTCGCTCAACGACCACCTGAAGGTGGAGGTCGACCACCGGACACAAGAGTTGCAACAAACCAACCGGGAGTTGATCGAGCACAACAACCAGTTAGAGCAGTTTGCGTTCATCGCAGCGCACAACCTTCGGGCGCCACTGACCCGGGTGTTGGGACTTGCCAATCTGATCCAGATGGCCCCCGACGAGGATAACCGGCGGACGGCCCTTGAGAAACTGATCGCCTCCACCCAGGATCTTGATCAGGTCGTCAAAGATCTCAACGCCATCCTCAACATCAAACGACACACCAGCAAGCTCACCGAAGTCGATCTCAATGAATCCCTAATGCGCACCAGGCGAATCCTGGAAAAGGAAATCGAAGAGACCGGAACAAAAATCATGAACAACTTCTCCGAGGCCACCAAGGTGTACGCGGTTGGCCCGTATGTGGAGAGCATACTGTACAACCTGATCAGCAACGCGATCAAATATCGCGATCCGGAGCGGCAGCCGATCATCGCCATCAAAACCACGCACGAAAATGAATTCGTTTGTCTTGCCGTAATGGACAACGGTCTCGGCATCGATCTCCAGAAATACAAACAAAGCATTTTCAATCTGTACAAGCGATTCCATTTACACGTTGAAGGCAAAGGCCTTGGACTCTATCTCGTGAAAACACAAATAGAAGCGTTAGGCGGACGGATAGAAGTTCGAAGTGAACCGAATGAAGGGACCACCTTTCAAGTCTATTTCAAACGCTATCTCATCTGAACCCGCGTAAAAGATTAGCTGCATAGTTTTGGGACGGGCGGTTCATTATTTTGGGTTGAAATTCATTACTTTTGCCCTCCTGAAAAATAACTCCAATGTGGGAATCGATTGCTAGCTTCATTATTAAGCGCCGGGCGCTGCTTATTACTTTCATTGTATTCATGACGATGTTCATGGGATACTACGCTACGAAAGTAGAGATGAGCTACGATTTTGCCCGAACGGTTCCCCTCGACGATCCCGACATGGTGATGTTGCAGAAATTCCGCGACCAGTTTGGTGAGGACGGCAATATCATCGCTGTTGGGTTCAAAGACAGCGCCATCTATGAACAATCCAATTTCGAAGCGTATCGCACTTTTGCCCGCACAGTAAGACAAATCAGCGGCGTAAGCGAAGTAATTGCGCTGCCTCTTTTGAAAATCGGACTAAAGGATACAAAGAACGGACGCTTCTATCTTGCGAGCATTTTTCCGGAGGCCATTCGGAGCACCGAACAGTATGACAGCCTTATGGCGATGGTGCGCGATCAAAAGCTCTATATGGGACAGCTGGTGAACCCGGACAACGGCGCCACCATGATGATCGTTTCGGTTAACAAAGACGTAATGAATTCCGCCCTGCGGGAGCCGCTCACGGCATCACTCCTCGAAGCAGCGGCAGCGTTTGAAAACGCAACGAACATAAAGGCCCATTTTGCAGGACTTCCATTTATAAGAACAGTCGTTACCGATCAGGTGAAACACGAGATGAAGATCTTCCTTATCGCCTCGGCCCTCATCACCGGTTTGATCATGTTCATCTTCTTTCGTTCATCACGAGCGGTGATCTTTTCCATGATCATCATCGGCATCGTCGTCATCTGGACAGTCGGCACCCTCGCGTTGTTCGGTTATAAGATCACCATGCTTACGGGCCTCATCCCTCCCGTCATTGTGACCATTGGTATCACCAATGCCATCTACCTGTTGAACAAGTACCATCTGGAATACGCGAAAACCAGGAACAAACTGGAGGCGGTTACTACAGTGGTGAATAAAATGGGGCTGGCGACATTCCTCACCAATCTGACCGTTGCCATCGGTTTCCTTACCTTATTGGCGACAGATATCCTGGTACTTCGTGAATTTGGCATCGTTGCGGGCCTCAACATTATGGCGCTGTTCTTTGTTAGCCTTGTGATGATGCCCAGCATTTTCTCATGGCTGCCTACCCCTTCGCCGCGGCACCTTCGGCACCTGCACTTCAAACGTATGGGCTATTTCCTCAGGATGGTCAACCACCTCGTCTTGTACCGGCGCCCCCTCATCTATATTGCCTCAATAGTGCTGGCAACTCTCTCCTGCTACGGCATCTGGCAACTCAAGTCGGTATCCTATATGGTGGACGATGTTCCTGCCGACAGTCCGGTAAAAAAGGATCTGGAATTTTTTGAGGCCAACTTCAGCGGCATCATGCCTCTTGAAATCGTCGTGGAGTTTGATACCAAAAGACGGCGGCCCATCCTCGATATCAAGAATCTCCAGATGGTCAATCGCTTTGAGCAGTACCTCGACTCCCTTCCGAACGTATCAAAGCCCGTGTCGTTCATCAGTCTTGTGAAAGCGGCCAAGCAGGCGTTCTACAACAACAATCCTGACCGCTACGCACTGCCCACACGCAATGAGGCTGCCTTTATCATGCGATACATGAAGGGGCAAACCGACAATACCGGCCTGTTCAAATCATTTGTAGATTCGACTTTTACCAAAATGCGCATCTCTACCCAGATGGCCGACATCGGATCGGTGCGCATGGACTCGCTGATCGAGCTAGGTATTCAGCCGAAAATCAAAGAAATTTTCGTTGCCAATGGCGACGATTCGATCAAAACCTCCATCACCGGAACGACGAAACTGTTCATCAAGGGCAACAAATTTCTCGTCGCCAACCTAAAGGAAAGCCTTTTGCTCGCCTTCCTGCTGATCACACTTTCAATGGTTGCGCTCTTTGCCAATGTGCGCATGATCGTCATTTCGCTTGTCCCGAATCTACTTGCGCTGATGATCACGGCGGGCTTGATGGGGTATTGTGACATTCCGCTCAAGGCGAGTACTGCGCTGATCTTCAGCATTACGTTCGGAATATCTGTTGACAATTCAATTCGTTTTCTGGCTAAGTACCGCCAGGAAATCCTGTCGAATAACTTCAATATTGCTGCCGGGGTAACGGAGAGCATTCTTGAGACCGGGAAGAGCATCATCTACACATCGGTTGTACTCTTTGCAGGATTTATCATTTTTGCTTTTTCGGATTTCGGCGGAACGATTGCGCTGGGTGTATTGACATCGACGACGCTGGTCATTTCGATGTTTACCAACCTCATCCTGCTGCCCGCACTGATTCGTACCTTCGATCGTCCGAGGAAACAAAAGGACGAGCGTCTGCTCATTGACGATTTTGACGCCAGCTTTTACGGAGAAGAGGACGATGCCGATATTGACTTAAGCAAGATTCGCATTCACAACCGGCATTCCGCAGCGGAATAACCACCAAGGCACTAAGCACACCGAGGGGCACTAAGAAACTTCGAAAAACGCGGGCGCTTAGTGCCTTGCGCACGCATTCCGTAGTAGAGCCGTTGCGCCGTAATGTAATTTTTTGCCCGTGATACCCGCCTATTCGCCATTTGAAAGTATCTTTGCGCTCTTATGGATACCCAATATCCACTTGTCAGGCCATGAGCAGAAAATACAGAGAATACAAGGATTTGAACTTTGCCGAGGTAGCGGCAGGGGTGCTGGAATTTTGGCACTCCGAAGAGATATTTGAGAAATCTGTCACCAACCGCGAGGGAGCGCCTACTTTCACGTTCTATGAAGGGCCGCCTTCGGCCAACGGCACACCCGGCATCCACCACGTTATGGCCCGGACCGTTAAGGATATTTTCTGCCGTTTCAAAACACTGCAAGGATTTCAGGTGAAACGCAAGGGCGGATGGGATACGCACGGGCTGCCAGTGGAACTACAGGTCGAAAAACTGCTCGGCATTACTAAAGACGATATCGGAAAGAAGATTTCCGTTGCGGAATACAATAAGAAGTGCCGTGAAACGGTGATGATGTACAAAGATCAGTGGGATGATCTCACGCGCAAGATGGGCTACTGGGTCGACTTGCAAAATCCCTATATCACCTACGAGAACGAATACATCGAAACGCTCTGGTGGCTGCTCCGCAAACTTTACGACAAGCAACTGCTTTACAAGGGGTACTCCATTCAACCCTATTCACCGGGAGCAGGGACCGGCCTCAGTTCACATGAGTTGAACCTGCCGGGCTGTTACAAAGAGGTGAAGGATACATCTATCGTCGCCCAATTCCGGGCAAAGAAAGACAGCGGATCAGACTTCCTGTTCAAGCATGCGCAGGACGTATACTTCCTCGCATGGACCACGACACCGTGGACACTCCCGGCGAACACCGCGTTGACCGTCGGCGAGAACATCCAGTACACTCAGGTTAACACCTTCAATCCCTATACGCACAAACCGGTGAGCGTTGTCCTCGCAAAGGACCTTTGCGCAAAATACTTCCCTGAAAAGAACAAAGACCTGAAACTTGGCGATTACAAACCGGGCGACAAAGCCATTCCCTATGAGGTTGTGCAGGATTTTCCGGGGAAAGATCTCGTAGGCATCCACTACGAGCAACTGATGCCATATGTGCAGCCGTCGGAACAACCGGAAGAAGCATTCCGTGTAATCGCCGGCGACTTTGTTACAACGGAAGACGGGACAGGCATTGTGCACACCGCACCTACATTCGGCGCTGACGACTTTCGAGTGGCCAGGCAGAACGGCGTTCCCGCGATGACGGTGAAAGATGAGGGTGGAAACGAAATTCCGATCGTCGACAAGAAGGGGAAGTTTATCACCGCCGTAGGTGAAAAACTTGCGGAAGGCGTAGCACACTACGGGATAAAGACTCACCGTATCCTCGGCGCAGACGAATTCTATGTCAAGAACTATACGTCGGAAGACGAGTCGCAGCCCGACTACAAAACGACCGATGTCATCATTTCCATCATCCTCAAGGAAGAAAATAAAGCGTTTAAAGTAGAGAAATACGAACACACCTATCCGCATTGCTGGCGGACCGACAAGCCCGTATTGTATTATCCGCTCGATTCCTGGTTTATCAGGACGACGGCCTTGAAAGATAAGATGGTGGCCAGAAACAAGACCATCAACTGGAAACCCGAGTCCACCGGGACCGGGCGATTTGGCAACTGGCTCGAAAACCTTGTAGACTGGAACCTGTCCCGTTCACGCTACTGGGGAACACCGCTTCCCATCTGGCGCACGAAGGACGGCCGCGAAGAGCGTTGCATCGGATCACTCGACGAACTTAAAGAAGCGATTGAAAAATCAATTGCGCAAGGCTTCATGAAGGATTCCCCGCTCAAGGCCGGAGATCTTCACCGCCCGTACGTTGATGAGATCGTATTGGTAAGCGATAGTGGCGAACCGATGTACCGCGAACCGGACCTTATAGACGTGTGGTTTGATTCCGGCGCAATGCCGTATGCCCAATGGCACTATCCATTCGAAAACCAGGACGTGTTCGAAAAGAACTATCCTGCTGATTTCATTGCCGAAGGCGTAGACCAGACGAGGGGATGGTTCTTTACCCTTCATGCCATTGCTGTACTGATCGACGAATCAAGTGAAGAGATTCACGCCGTCAATCGAAGAAACAACAATCCGGGCGTTGCATTCAAGAACGTTATCTCCAACGGACTGGTGCTTGACAAAGCGGGCAACAAGATGTCAAAGAGCAAAGGAAACGTAGTCAACCCGTTCGAGGTGCTTTCGAAGTACGGCCCGGATCTGGTGCGCTGGTATATGATTGAAAATGCTCCGCCGTGGGATAATTTGAAGTTCGACTTTGACGGCATCGTTGAAGTGCAACGCAGGTTCTTTGGTACCCTTCTCAATACCTATTCGTTCTATGCGCTGTACGCCAACATTGATGGCTATGTGAAGGATGAACTAAACCTGGTAGCAGACCACCACAAAACACATCTCGACAAATGGATTCTCTCCAAACTTCAGTCGCTGGTGCGAGAGGTGACAAAGGCCTACGAGGAGTATGAACCCACGCGGGCAGCCAGGGCACTGCAAGAGTTTGTCAACGATCATTTGTCCAATTGGTATGTCCGTCTGAATCGCAAGCGGTTCTGGCGCCCGGCGGAGAACAATGGTCGCGGTCAGACCTCGCTGAGCGAGGATAAGAAAGCGGCGTATGAAACATTGTATAACTGCCTGATGGTAACAGCGCAGCTCATGGCGCCGGTCGCTCCGTTCTTCAGCGAATGGTTGTACAAGAACCTTACTGACAACATACGCGACAAGGCCATTGCCAACAAGACGCCATTGCGGTTCCCCTCCGTTCATCTTACTGATCTCGTCAAGGCTGAGGAGCATCTGACGGACACCGCGTTGGAAAAATCGATGGACTATGCGCAACGAATCTGCTCCCTTGTACACTCCATTCGAAAGAACACCCGGATCAAGGTCCGCACGCCGCTGCAGAAAATCCTGTTACCGGTACTGGACCCTGCTTTCGCCGAGCAAATCAAAACTGTTGAACCCATCATCCTGGCAGAGGTGAATGTCAAAAGTATTGAATACATTGACGACACATCCGGCATAGTGGTAAAGAAGGTGAAGCCGAACTTTCCGAAGCTTGGTAAGCAATATGGAGCCAGAATGAAAGAAGTGTCCGCCGTTATCAACGAGTTCACCGACACGGATATTGCCGCCATCGAACGCACCGGGAAATTGAGCAAGGGTGGATTTGATTTTACTCCTGAAGATGTGATTATTATTTCCGAAGACATTCCCGGATGGTCTGTTGCTACGGAAAATGGCCTTACCGTTGCGCTGGACGTTCAGGTAACTGACGAGTTGAAGCGTGAAGGCATTGCGCGCGACTTTGTAAACCGTATTCAAAATCTGCGGAAAGACCTCGGGCTGGCGGTGCTCGACAAAATCAACATTGAAGTGGAAACCGATGGCGATCTCTTGAATTCGGCGTTATCGTCATACAAAGACTATATCAGTACCGAAACACAAGCGCTGAGCCTTGCGCTGAAAGAGAAAGTCACCGACGCACAGGAAGTGGAGATGGACGACTTCAGGCTAAGGATTAGAATAAGTGTGACCCAATAACGGCAACAAGGAAGTCAATGAACATTTCGCGATATTTTATCCTTGCGCTGATCATCATCGTCATCGATCAGACGTCCAAGCTTCTTGTCTATAAATTCATGTACCTCCATCAGGAGATCAACGTCATCGGCGAATGGTTCAGGTTACACTATTTGCTCAATCCCGGAATGGCCTTTGGTATCCGTTGGAACAACGAGTTTGGCAAACTTGCCTTGACGGGTTTCCGTATAGCGGCGATGATCGGCATCGGCTACTATTTGTGGAAAATGGCCAAGAGAGAGGCGCATCCTGGATTTTTGTGGTGTATGGCCTTGATTCTGGGCGGTGCGGTTGGAAACGTTATCGACAGCATCTTTTACGGCGTCATCCTGAACAACCATCCTCCCGGTTCGCCCACGCCATGGTTTCACGGCCAGGTAATCGACATGTTGTTCTTTCCCATTTTTGATTTCTACTGGCCGGACTGGGTACCGTACGTTGGGGGAGATTACTTCCTCTTTTTCAGTCCGGTGTTCAACATCGCTGATTCCTCCATCTTCGTTGGCGTGGTGATCATCCTTTTTTGGCAGAAGCGCTTTTTCAAGGACAAATCCGGCGAACACCATACACCGGTACCCGACAGCGGCCCCAACCTTCACCCGGAAGACCCGGGTGAGGCGCCGATTGACGACGAGCGGCGTGATGGTGGGGACAACAAGGCGATGGAGTAACGCCACCGTTGATATTCATTTTTTTGCGGCATCGGAAACTACACTAGTCAAATACATTATTCTTCTTAGTTTTAGGGATTATTTAAAACCTAACCCTGGAAATATACATGGGATTGTTCATCAAGAAGCCATTGGCCTTGCTGATGGCACAAGGAGAAGGTTCTAAAGATCTTCGCCGCACCCTCGGGCCGGCCAATCTTATTGCGCTCGGCGTGGGGGCCATCATTGGTGCGGGCCTTTTTTCCATTACGGGTCTTGCGGCGGCGGCCAATGCGGGGCCGGCCATTACGATATCATTTGTGATTGCAGCTATCGGCTGTGCCTTCGCCGGATTGTGCTACGCTGAGTTCGCCTCAATGATCCCCATCGCAGGAAGTGCCTATACGTATTCTTATGCGACCATGGGTGAATTCATCGCATGGATCATTGGCTGGGATCTCGTACTCGAATATGCTTTGGGTGCCGCAACAGTCGCGATAAGTTGGTCGGGCTATCTCGGAAAGTTTCTTGAGTATTACAACATTCACCTTCCACATGAACTAACGCTTTCTCCTTTTCAAACCATCACCCTCGCAGATGGTTCCACCGTCAGTGGCCTCATCAATCTTCCGGCTGTTTTTATTGTCGTGGTGATTTCACTGGTGCTTATTAAAGGCACACGTGAATCCGCATTAGCGAATGCGATCATTGTTGCCCTAAAAGTAGGCGTCGTACTCGTGTTTGTTATCCTGGGATGGAGTTATATCAATCCCGACAATTACGTACCTTATATACCGCCGAACACCGGCACCTTCGGAGAATTCGGGTTTAGCGGGATCATCCGTGCGGCAGCCATCGTCTTTTTTGCCTATATCGGCTTCGACGCCGTGTCAACGGCTGCGCAGGAAACAAAGAACCCGAAACGCGACATGCCTATTGGAATTCTAGGGTCACTGGTCGTCTGTACCATCCTCTATATACTCTTCGCTCACGTGATGCTCGGGCTGGCCCATTACACGGAGTTCGAGGGCAAAGACGGCATCGCTCCGGTAGCGGTAGCCATTGCGCATACCCCTTACGTTTTTCTTCAGCAGGCCGTGATCCTCGCCATCCTCGGAGGCTATGCGTCGGTGATCCTGGTGATGCTGATGGGGCAGTCGCGTGTATTCTATACCATGTCACAAGACGGCTTGTTGCCGAAAATCTTTTCAGAAGTTCACCCGCGGTTCAAGACACCCTACAAGTCAAACTTCCTGTTCATGATCTTCGTCAGCCTGTTCGCCGGCTTTGTTCCGGCACAGGTCGTAGGCGAGATGGTGAGCATAGGGACGCTATTTGCTTTCGTACTGGTATGTATCGGCATATGGGTATTGCGCGTCAAGAATCCCGATGCACCGCGTACATTCAAAGTACCACTGGTACCGCTCATTCCCATCCTGGGGGTGATCACCTGCCTGATTATGATGGCGTTTCTGCCGCTGGATACGTGGCTGCGCCTGATCGCCTGGATGGCAATCGGGGTGGTGATTTACTTTACGTATAGCAGGCACCACAGCAAGATCGGCGGAGACCTGGA
>CAYMWA010000105.1:6154-13244 GCA_964393795.1 uncultured Roseivirgaceae bacterium | reverse complement strand
CATGAACACATGAACACACTAACACATTAACACATTAACACATTAACACTACTGTCTCTTCAAAAGCGCCATATAAAACCCATCAAACCCTTCGGAAGGCAGGATCCGCTTCTCCTCGAGGAGTTCAAACGCATCGCCTTTTTCGGAAAGAAATTCCCGGACCTGTTCTTCATTTTCGGAAGGAAGAATGCTGCAGGTGGAATACACCATGAGCCCTCCGGGCTTGAGGATGTCGCAGTAATCGCGGAGGATGTGCTGCTGAAGTTTGCGCACTTCATCGATAAATGACAGCGACAACTTCCACTTGGCATCGGGATTTCTCTTTAACACGCCGAGGCCGGAACACGGCACATCCAGCAGGAGGCGGTCGGCGGAGTGAGCCAGGCGCTTGATCACCTTGCCGGATTCAACGACCCTCACCTCGACGTTGCTTACGCCAGCCCGCCGAGCACGCTTGTGAAGTTCGTCGAGTTTCCACTGCTCGGTGTCCATCGCGATGATCCGGCCCTTGTTATTCATGAGCGCTGCGAGATGAAGCGTCTTTCCACCGGCACCGGCGCAGGCATCAACGACCCGCATACCGGGTTCGACCCGCAAGAACGGAGCAATCCATTGTGAGCCGGCATCCTGCACCTCAAAGAGTCCCTCCTTGAAAGCAGAAGTAGTAAAAACATTCTTGCGCTCCTTCAGGATAAGCGCGTCCGGAAACGAGTCGGCAGTCGTGGTCTCGACTTGCTCTTCGTGAAGTCGCGCCCTCAACGCTCGCCTGGTGGTCTTGAGTGTATTGACGCGCAGCACTACCGGCGCCTCTTCATTCAGAGCAGACAATTCCCGGTGCCATTTTTCGGCGCCCAACGCCGACTCCCCGAGTTCATCAAGCCAGTCGGGGATGGATTCCCTGATCTTGCGCGTATAGACCGTCTTCTTCTCGCGTTCGCGGATGGCCCGCGGCCGGATATTGTCGAATTCCTCCCAGGCGGGAAGGTCGATCTCGCGGAGAACACACCATACGGCGAGGAGTTTCCAGTAGTCCTTGCCCCCTGCCTGCGCCAGTTCGCGAAACCATCGGTACCAGCGAACGATGTCATACGTCGTCTCGGCAATGAATCGCCGGTCGCGCGCGCCCCATCGCGGATTGCCTTTCAACACCTTTTCGATGACCTTGTCGGCATACCGTTTCTCTTCAAATATCAGCCGCAGCGATTCCACTACCGCCTCCGATGTTCCACGATGCAATCTCATTTATTTCATTTTGCGCAAAGGTGCGAAATAGGTTGGAGGTTTTGGTTTTCAAGTTTGGGTTTTCCGCCAGGTGATGGCCAGGGCTGCATTGGTTGGCGGGTTGGGCTGGTTGCAGGTTGCAGGTTGCCCCGGCTGTCCGGTCCCTGAGCCTGCCGAAGGGGCCGGTTGCAGGTCTGTTGGTTGCCGGTTGCCAGTTGCCAGTCTGTTGGTTGCCGGTTGTTGGTTTGTTGGTTGCCAGTTGCCAGTTGTAGGTGTCCGGGCGAGGACAGCCGTCCCGTCGCTGAGCCTCCTGCCGGCGTGTAGGCCCGCGCTCGGCAGGGCTCAGGGACCGGGGCACACATCAACACATCAACACACCAACACATCAACACAATTCTTCATAAATTGCAGGTCAATACGCCTTCGATGAAAGCACGACTCCGCAATACCTATCATTCCATCTTCCGCTACATATTGGTGTGCGCCCTGCTTCCCTGGCTGAGCGTTACCCAGGCCAACGCACAACTCCTCCGCAGCCTCAAAAAGGTAGCCGACAACACCGTCAAGGAGCTCGCTACCAAGGAGAACCTCAACAAGGCAACCAATTCCCTGCTGAAAAACATGGAGAAGGCGCGGGCGGAATTCGACTCCACCGATTTCGACTACGCGATCCTCATCAGCGACAACACCGGCCTCTTCGACGTGAAGGCCAAAGGTGAACGCCTCGCCAGGGCATCCTCACTCATCAACCTCGGTGCCGCATTCTATAACAACACCGAATTTACAGACGAAGAACGGGCGCGGTTTCAACTTGAATCGGGCGAGCTCGCCTACGGCTCCGGAAACTTCCACCTCGCAGAAAAGCGCTTCGCCGCCGCCAGGAAATCCTATGAAGAAGCAGACCTCACCAGCGATCTCGGCTACCTGAAGACGATCGCCAACCAGGGTCTCCTCTATGCGACCATGGGCCGGTTCACGCAAGCGGAAGCCTTTACCGCCGGGGCGCTCGACATGAGAAAAGCTACCTTCGGCGAAGACCACATCAGCATGGCCGCCTCCCTGAACAACTATGGCGTGCTCCAATACAACCAGGCACACTACAACCAGGCGGAGAAAACACTCTCCGAGGCGCTGGACGTCATTGCCACCCATCACCTCGAGTCGTCCATGCCCTACAGCATTGTGCTCAACAACCAGGCCATGCTCTTTCAGACAGTCGGCCGGCTTGAAGAAGCAGAAAGATCTTTGAAGGCTGCCATCGCGGTAGCGGAAAGACTCGAAAGTAAAAAGTCGAAGAACCACCTGAAGTTCCTCTCCAATCTCGCGTTACTCTATCAGCAAATGGGCAGGTACACCGATGCGGAAGCCATCTACCTTGGGATGGAAAGACGGCTCGGAAAAAACAATCCGGATCTCGCCAGCATGCTCAGCAACCAGGCCGCCCTCTATATGTTGATGGGCAAGGAAGACAAGGTGGAGTCGCTGCTGAAAACTGCGGCGGCCATCTTTAAAGATAACTTCGGGGAACGGAATCCCGCGTATGCGAAAGTGATCAGCGACCTCGGCAACTTCTACCGCATCAATGAGCGCAATACCGAAGCGCTTCCCCTCCTGGAAAAAGCACTGTCCATCAGGGAAGAGACCCTGGGACGAGACCATCCGCTCTATGTTGAGTCGCAGGAGGCCCTCGCCATCCTGTACTGGAAATCGCATGCGCCTGACAAGGCATATGCGCTGTACAAGGCGTTGATGACGCAGTCGCTTGCGTTTATCACGACCTACTTCCCGCCAATGAGCGAAGCGGAAAAGACCAAGTACTGGGATGTGCTGTCGCCGCGCTTCCAACGCTTTTACAATTTCGCCATCGAATTCAATTCAGAAATTCCAGGGCTAGCCAGCGATCTGTTCGACTATCAGATCGCCACGAAAGCACTCTTGCTCAATTCAACCAGCAAAGTAAAGGAAGCCATACTCAAAAGTGGAAATGGCCTCCTGATCCGGGATTACCTCACCTGGATCGACCAAAAGGAACAGCTGGCGAAGCTGTATGCGTATTCCAAAACGGAACTGCAGCAACAAAACATCAACCTCGACTCCATTCAACGTGCGACCAACGCGATGGAAAAAAGGCTTTCAGAACAATCCGAAGATTTCCTGAAAGCCTATACGTCGCAACGTATACACTACACGCAAATTCGCGACCTGCTCGCTGACAACGAGGCGCTCATCGAGATCGTGCGCGTACGGCAGTTCGATCAGGTCTTTACAGGCGAATCTAAGTACATCGCCCTCGTCCTGAAGAAAGGCGTCGAAAATCCCGTCATCACGATTCTCGACAACGGCAACCAACTGGATACACGCTACGCCAGGTACTATCGGAACGCGATTCAGCAAAAGATCGAGGACGACTATTCCTACGCACAATACTGGGCGCGCATTGAACCTGCACTTGGCAATAAGAAGGTGCTCTACCTGTCACCCGACGGCGTCTTCAACCAAATCAACCTGAATACGCTAAAGAAACCCGGGGGCGAGTATTTCATCAACAGGCACGACCTCACGATCATTGGCAATTCCCGCGACCTGATCGACCTGAAGCGTAAGAAGAACACTGCGCCGACGAAGGACGCGACCCTGCTGGGTTTTCCCGACTATGGCGGTCCTGCCGTGACCCCGCTTCCCGGAACAAAAGCGGAGGTGGACGCGATTGCCACCATCCTGAAATCATCCGGCTACCGAACGAACCTGCTCACGCAACAATCCGCTACAGAAGCAAATCTGAAATCCGTCAAGCATCCGGAATTGCTTCACATCGCTACCCACGGATTTTTCCTTGAAGATGTAGAGGAGACCGGCACAGCCTTCGGTATCGACCTCGAGAACGCGAGCGACAATCCATTGCTGCGTTCGGGCATCATGCTGGCTGATGCGGCCAGGACACTAAAGGGTGTTTCATCTCCTAACCTTGAAAGCAATGACAACGGCATCCTCACGGCGTACGAGGCAATGAACATGAACCTGGAGGGAACGCAGCTCGTCGTGTTGAGCGCATGCGAAACCGGACTCGGCGATGTGAAGGCTGGGGAAGGCGTCTATGGACTACAACGCGCGTTTCTGGTGGCGGGCGCGGATGCGCTGATCATGAGTCTCTGGAAGGTAGACGATGCAGCCACGCAGCAACTGATGAAAAACTTTTATTCCAACTGGATCCGGCTGCACAACAAACAAAAGGCGTTTAAGCAGGCGCAGCTTCAGCTGATGACAAAATACAAAGACCCGTTTTATTGGGGTGCCTTTGTGATGATGGGCCGATAAAGGGCTTGCCACAGGAATTTGACCCCAAAGTTCGGAAGTTTAGTGATCTGGTGTTAATTTCAACGCAAATTCACAACTATGTTTTACAACGCACTGCTGTTCAGCCACTCCTATCTCCGATACATCGTTCTTATTTTGTTGATTGTCGTGATCCTCACTTCGTTGATCGCCCTCATCAACAAAAAGCCCTACACCGACTCAGACAACCGGATGAGTCTCTTCCTCATGATCGCGACCCATTTGCAGGCAGCGCTGGGATTGATTCTGTATTTTGTAAGTCCGGTGGTGACGTTCTCAGGTGAGGCCATGAAAGATTCCGAAGCGCGCTACTGGCTCGTGGAACATGCCACGGCGATGATCATCGCGATTGCCCTGATTACAGCGGCCCGGGCCACGGCGAAGAAAATGACCAACAGCCAGTCGAAACACCGGAGAATGTTTATCTTCAATCTGATTGCGTTGATCATTATCGTCGGATCGATTTTCATGAGTGGCCGCGATTTCCTGCTTTTCCGCTGATTATTCCGGTAAACGGAAGTTACAGTTCGGCCGTTAAGGGGATTCATGAGATTTAAGGCAACTGATTTTCTAACTTAACCCCTACCTATGAGACTGTTTGTAACCCTCTTATTCACAGCCTTCGGCTTTGCAGTGCTTGCCCAGGAGGTATCGGCACGGTATGAACTGGTCAAGATGGACAAAACGGTCAACACGTTTCGGCACGAAGCCGCCCCCGTAGTTTCGCCCGACGGCAACTCGCTATACTTTTTTGTTCAGAACCATCCCGACAATACCCATGGGAGTGACGACACACAAGACATCTGGATGTCGCGGAAAGATGAAAACGGTGTGTGGTCACCTGCAGAACACCTGAGTTCGCCATTCAATATCCATCCCTCCAATCAGGTTTTCACGATCCTGCCGGATGGAAGCATTTTTATCAAGGGTGGCCGACGCAAGGGGCAAAAAGGATTTTCGATCGTTACGCCTTCCATGCAGTTGATCGAACTTGATGTGAAAGACTTCAGCAAAATGAACAACGGGCGTTTCTACGGAGCAACGATGTCTGCTGACAAGAAGCACATCATTATGTACTTCAGCGAAAAGAAAAACAGTGCCTTCAGCGATCTGTATGCGAGTCACCTTCAACCCGACGGCTCGTATTCCACGCCCGTGCAACTCGCGCTCAGCACATCCACTGACGAGGTGGGGCCGTTTATCAGTCCCGATCAAACCACCCTGTATTTCGGAAGTGCGCGACAGGCGCCGGGACGACAGGGCGGTGTCGACATTTACAAATCGACGCGCCTGGATGACACCTGGATGAACTGGTCTGAACCGATCAACATGGGAAAGCCCATCAATACAGGTGCGCTCGATTTCTATTTCACCATCGATGCAAAGGGAAACATTTTTACGAGTCGCGCCAACAAGGCGCTCGAAGGGGCACAGCTTGACCTTTATATGCTGGTGCCACGTACCTTCAGTGTCACCCTTACGGGAACGGTCTATAACACGAGCACCAACGATCCGTTGTCGGCGCCCGTAGTGATACGCCTCTCCGGGGGAGACCCGGTGCAGGTCACTGCCGATGCCGCCGGACAGTTTCAATCCCGCCTGGAGGAAGCGAGGCACTACCAGTTATCGGCAAGTCTGGAAGGTTTTCTGCCTGCCGCGCAATCGGTGAATGTGCCGTTGCTTTACAGCGACACGACCGTGCACATTGACCTGCCTATGACGCCAATAGCCAAACCGTTGGTGCTGAAGGGTTCGGTCTACAATTCGAAGACCAACGACCGGATTTCCGCGACGCTTGACCTTGCCTTGAAGGGTGCTGCCACACCGTCGAAGAAGGTGAACGCAGCCGGGGGTTCTTACGAACAGGGTATCGAAGAACTTGGCTGGTATCTGATCACCGCTTCCGCGGAAGGATACCTCACCACCACCGACAGCGTTTGGATCAACGATAAGGAAGTGACGCCGGTGGTAAAAGACATTCTACTGCAACCCATTGAAGTGGGCGTGACCGTACGTCTGAAAAACATCTATTTCGATTTTGACCGTACAACGCTGAAGAATGAATCGTTTACCGAACTCAATAAAGTAGTCGATTTTCTGAATCAGAACCCCTCAGTGGAAATTGAGATTTCAGGCCATACCGACAGCAAGGGTTCCGATGAGTACAATGAGAACCTGTCGCAGGGACGATCGGAGGCGGTCGTGCAATACATTGTCAGCCAGGGCATCGACGCCTATCGCCTGACCGCCCGCGGTTACGGCGAAGCAAAGCCGATCGACACTAATGACACCGAAGAAGGCCGCGCGAATAACCGAAGGGTTGAATTTACGGTGATGAAGAAGTAGGAGGGTCGACGGTCGACGGTCCACAGTAGGGCTGCACTTTCCTTCCAGCGACGTCATGTTGAGCGAGCGGCCGGGAGGCCAAGCCCACGCCACAGACAGGCACCCTTCAGCGTCCTGCAACTTTGCAACCCTGAAACTCTGCAACTTTGCAACTCTGAAACTTGCAACCTGCAACCTGCAACTTTGCAAC
>CAYMWA010000105.1:0-6054 GCA_964393795.1 uncultured Roseivirgaceae bacterium | reverse complement strand
CAGCACCATAATCTTTAAGCGAGCATCAACCGCCAACCTCTCAACGTCCCTTCACGGGGTTCGCATGGTTCACTTTGAGATAGTCTGCAATAATCCGCAACGTCTCGTCGATAGTATTGGCAACATGAATCTTGTAGGTGCCGATGTTTTTGAAAAAGCGGATGGTGATCTCGTCCTGGTGAAGCAGGATGATTTTCTTATTTGCCTTGATGGCGAGCGCGACTTCAGAGGCTGTCCCGGCGGCCATGCCGATGACCACGATGATGTGACTGGACAACACGTTGATCATGTTGCGAGCGCTGCCCATGCCGGTAAGGATTTTGATGTCCGCCTCCTCCGAGGCGTTCAAGCCGGTCTCTGCCGGAAGGATGCCGATGGTGAGGCCATTGGCTTCATGCGCGCCTTTCATGGCGGCTTCCATGATGCCGAAGCTCCTTCCACCTGTCAATACGATCCACCCTTGTTCTGCGATGGCCTTGCCAAGCGCGAATGCCATTTCATTCTCTTCGGGCCGGGCGTTTTCCCCGGGACCCATAACTCCAATGATCGGTTTGCCCATAGTCTGCGTTATGAACGGACTAATTTACGACCGAAACCCTGATATGCAAATCAAAATTCGTATCCGCAATGTTGACATTGGTGCACTTTCTTGCCCGGCATGAAAATACCAAAAAAATTGACGAGCATTGAATCGGCGATCTTCCGCGGAAACGCCCGTTGCACATCCGTCGACTGACACCGCGGACACCGAAGCTCATCGTCAACGTCGGGAGAAACTTCGACCTCGTCAAGTATGCGGATTGCTCTTTCACGATCGGCCGCGAAAAGATGAAGACGTGTCTTGAATGCGATGAGGCTTTGCCCCGGATAAAGATTGGTAATGTTTTCCTCCGTCAGGAAACACGGAATACCGTAAGCGTCGAGTTTCGTCTTGGCGATATTCGCGTCAATGGCATTGTCGAAATATTTGAGTACGACAATTTCTTCGTTGTGTTCTTCCATAATAGCCGGCAGGAACTTTACGCTATCGGCAGCAGTTAGTCTGATTTGATGCGAAAGATATTATTTAATTTTGCCGGTTAAGAAAGATACGAAATATTCCGAATATGAAGCGACTCATTATCGATATGGATGATGTGATGGCCGACGCAACCGGCCAGTTTATTAATTACTATGAAAAAGAGTTCGGCGTGCGCGTCGATCGTGCCATCCTCAATGGGAAAGGTGAAGGCGAGGGGTTTCCCGAAAACCACGGCGTGATCGCGCAGTTTCCCTTTCGCCCCCACTTTTTTCGCACTATGGCCGTCATGGACAATTGCCAGGAAGTAATGGAGGAGCTCAATAAGAAGTATGAAGTCTTCATTGTGTCTGCAGCGATGGAGTTCCCCCAATCACTCACCGAAAAACTCGCCTGGCTGGGAGAGCACTTCCCGTTCCTCGAATGGAAGCAGTTCGTCTTCTGCGGCAGCAAAGCCGTCGTTCACGGCGACTATATGATCGACGACATGGTTTACAACCTCGAAACCTTCAACGGCGAAAAGTTCATCTACAACGCCCCCCATAATACGCACCTTAATCATTACAAAAGATTCCATGACTGGAAGGAGATTGGGGATAAGTTTCTTAAAACTTAAAACTTACCCCTCCCCTGTAACATCTGCGTTACCTTAGCGTCTTGTTATTGAATTTCATCGAATGGATTCCGAAATCTTCGAAAATCAAATAATGCCGGCGAAAAACAAGCTTTTCAGGTTTGCGCTACGCTTTTTGGGAAACGAGGAGGAGGCCAAGGATGTCGTTCAGGAAGTCCTGGTTAGGGTGTGGAGCGGCCGTGAAGGGTCCGAAGACATCAAAAACTGGGAAGCGTGGTGCATGCGGATTACCAGAAACCTTTCGCTGGACCGCATCAGGCTGATGAACCGGCGGCAAACCGCCCCCCTCGAGGAAACGTTCAACCTGCATCACAACGCACTGAACCCGCTGGAATCGGCGGAAATGCAAGAAAATATGCAGAAAATATTTCAGATGATATCGTCACTGCCAGAAAAGCAACGCCAGATCATTCATCTCCGCGATGTCGAAGGATACACGTATCAAGAAATCTGCGACATTCTTGAACTGGATATGAATCAGGTAAAAATCAACCTGTTCAGAGCCCGTAACGCGATTCGGGATAAAATGACAAAAATTGACGCCTATGGACTCTGAAAAAATAGACGAGCTGATTCAGAAATACTGGCGCTGCGAAACTTCTCTCGAAGAGGAAAAGGAACTCCACGCCTTCTTTAGCGGAAACGAGGTTCCTGATCACCTCAAAGAATCGGCTTTGCTTTTCAAATACTTCAGCGCCCAACGTAACAAAAACCTTACGGACGTCACCTTCGACAAACAACTGATGAAGAAGATTCGGCCGCCGCAGCGAAGGACGACTATTCTGCTGTACAATAGCATGCGTATTGCTGCGGGTATCCTTGTCCTCATAGCAGCCATCTGGTTGGTCCGCATGGAAGTGCGCGAATCAACGCCCACGCAGGTGGCGGATACCTACGACGACCCGAAGATGGCCTTTGAGGAAACCAAGAAAGCACTGATGATGATTTCCAGGAGCTTTAGCGCCGCGGAACAACAGGCAAAAAAGATCGGTATGTTTAACGAAGCTCAACAAAATGTGCAGAAAGCTCCGTCAGCATCCGAAACAATAAATGATCAAACAAAAGACACGCATTAAAATGGAAAATATGAAAAAGATTATCGCGATTACCGTGCTGATGGCGAGCCTTTCAGCCGCGAATGCTCAAGACGTGATTTCGAAGTTCTTTACCAAATACCAGGACGACGAATCGTTCACCACAGTGAACATCTCGAGTAAGATGTTCGGACTCTTCACCCAAATGGATGTGCAGGATCCGGACGACAAGGCGGTACTGGAGGCCATCAGTAAACTCGATGGCTTGAAGATCCTGGCCAAAGAAAACGCCAGCAACTCAAAGGCACTGTACCAGGAAGCGCTCGGTCTCGTACCGAAAAAATTTGAAGAACTGATGTCGGTCAGAGATAAAGACAAAGACATGAAGTTCCTGATCGACGAAAACAACGGCACCATTTCGGAGATGCTGATGATCGTCGGCGGCGACCAGGAATTCATGATCATGAGCATCTTCGGCGAAATAGACCTCAAGCAAATCTCACGCATCGGCAGCCGCATGAATATCAAAGGACTCGAAAATCTCCAGCAGATGGACGACGGCAAGCAAAGTGGTGGCGATAATTCGCGTGAACGCAAAAACTAGAACGGTCCACTGTCCACTGTCCACTGTCGACAGTAGGTGGTGGGCTCCTCACTGTAAAGCCCCGCAAACATGAAAGTAATCCTGACACAGGTCGTCATCTCACTAATGCTTTTCGTGGTTATGCCAGTCGCGCTGCGCGCCCAGAGCGCTACCACAGAAGCGTTGCAAAAAGAGCACGGCGAAGCCCTCAACCTCTTCTTTTACAACAACACCCTGCGGATGTTGAACCAGGCCGAAGACAAAGCCTTCGATGAACTCATTAAAGACATCGAAAAAATGCGGTTTCTTTTGATTGACAAGAAAGAAAGTGCTTTTGGAAAAGACGAGCTGACAAAACTGATCGCCGACTACAAAGCAGAAGCCTTTGAAGCGGCGATGACGAGTCGCCACGACGGGAAGAATTTTGATGTTTACCTGAAGGCGCACGACGGCCAGACCGAAGGGATGCTCATCCTCATCAACGACGCGGAAAACCTTTACATACTGGACATCCTCGGTCGCATAGCGCTCGACAAAGTCACGAGCCTCTACACCACCCTCGACCAAAGCACCGACATCGGCAGCAAAATCAAAGCCTTTATGCATGACGATGATGACGAAAAATCCAACGAAAGTGAGTAACTTGTATTAGCAACAAAAATACTTTGTGCCCTTTGCGTGATGACTTAGCTACCATTCGTAATCACCCGTGGAAACCGTCTTAACGAGCACCAACCTTACCAAGCATTTCGGCCGCATACAAGCGGTGAACAACCTCAACCTGACCGTCGACCGCGGGCAGGTCTTTGGCATGCTCGGTCCGAATGGCAGCGGCAAGACAACTACCCTGGGCATGTTGATGGGCGTCGTCAATCCGACCGCCGGCTCGTTTTCATGGTTTGGTAGTCCGCCATCGCACCATCTTCGAAAGAAAATCGGCGCCGTACTTGAGCATCCGATCTTTTACCCCTACATGAGCGGCCAGCGGAACCTGGAACTTAACGCCATGATCAAGCAATGCGATCCGCGCAATATCGCCAACGTACTCGACCTCGTAGAGCTCACTCCGCGCAAGGACGACAAATACAAGACCTATTCGTTGGGGATGAAACAACGCCTCGCGATCGCTTCAGCGCTGTTGAACGACCCTACAGTTCTGATCCTTGATGAACCGACCAACGGCCTCGACCCAATGGGCATTGCCGAAATTCGGGAACTCATTCGGAAAATCGCTGCGAACGGAAAAACCATTATCCTCGCGAGCCACCTGCTTGACGAGGTGCAGAAAGTGTGTACGCATTTCTGCGTGCTCCGCAAAGGCAACCTGATTCACAGTGGCCCGGTTGACAGTGTCGGTGCGGGCACGGAGACGGTGGAAGTGCTTGCCGATGCACCTGACCTCCACGCAACACTTGCTGCATTCGCAGGCGCCATCTCCATAGCCCGCGACAATGCCTCGTTTCAGGTCACCCTGCGCGACGGCTTCACCAGTAAGGACCTCAATGCCTTCCTTTTTGAAAACGGAATCGTCGCGTCACATCTCGTCACCAAAAAGAAAAGCCTTGAAAAACAATTCCTCGAAATCCTCGCCGATGCCGGTTCATAGATTCGTCATTCAAAATTCGTAATTCGTAATTCGTAATTCGTAATGTTTCATCTGCTCCGCATCGACCTGAAAAAACTCTTCCGTTACCGAACGTTCTGGATTGTCTGCGGTCTGTACTTCGTTACCCTGGCCTTCTTCACCGCCAGTGGGATGGAACTGTTGAAATGGGTGGCCCGGACATTCGAAGATTTTGGCTCAGAGTTGAACATCAACCGCATTCCACTCTATCACTTTCCGGATGTGTGGCTTAACCTGATCTACTTTAGCGGATTTTTCAAGATCGTATTGGGCATTATGACGGTGATTTCCATCACCAACGAATTTCAATACCGGACGCTCAGGCAAAACGTAATTGATGGACTCAGTCGCTGGCAGTTCCTCGCCAGTAAGGTCGCGACCAATGTGCTGCTCAGCCTCCTCAGCGTGGGGATGATCATGTCCATCAGTTTCGTTACCGGATTAATATACACACCCACGATTGATTGGAACTATGTCTTTGCCGACATGGAGTTTCTTATCGCCTACTTTCTTGAGATCTTTGCGTTTCTGTCGTTCGCGCTTATGCTGGGCGTTTTGGTACAGCGCTCAGGCCTCACCATCATACTGCTGTTGCTCGCGCCTATGCTGGAAGTGATTTTGCGTGAAAACATTGACGACTTTGCACCGGCCCTCATCCCCTTCCTGCCGCTTGAGAGTATTTCCAACCTTGTCCCCATCCCGTTGAAACGGTATGTATTCCAGGAAATTCGCGACTATCTCACGGCTGATTCCATCGCCATCGCCGCCGGCTGGACTTTCCTCTTTAACTGGTTCAGCTATCTGAAGCTCAAGCGCTCCGACATTTAGGTATTCAGACCCGCACTGTCTCCAGGTGTTTCGCAAGGTAGTGCTCGATAGTACTGCACGGGATCATAAAGGGCTTGTTGTTGATGGTGACGCTGAGTTCCTGTCCGGATACGCGATAGGACCCGCTGATGACGCTTCCCAAAACCGTCAGTTCAAAAGCACCGCCCGTTTCGTCACCTTGAAAATGGCCGCCCTGATCGTGAATAGCCGCTTCGGCCCTGTTAAGAATATCGGCTGGAGTACCTGAAAAAGGAAAACTGAAAATACATGCTGGCATAGCGATAATGTTTCCGCCACTCCTTAAAAACTCTATGCCAGCCGTGAGACGTGAAT
>CAYMWA010000104.1:0-13391 GCA_964393795.1 uncultured Roseivirgaceae bacterium | reverse complement strand
ATGATGCGCTTGCTGCGGAGTTTTAGCGCAGGTAGCAATACGCCTGGTTGCGTCACCGGCAACGTGTGCGTGGGCGCTGTTGCAGGGTCGGTAGCATTCTCAATAAATTCACTTACCTTTGCGCCTTATTTTTACACAACTCGCATTAAATGCCATCATTCGAAACACTGGGGCTCTCCGGTGACCTTGTAGAAGCTGTACACAAGCTGGGATTTGAAACACCGACTCCGGTTCAGGAAAAGGCTATTCCCGTATTGCTGGAAGGAGGCCGCGACGTTGTCGCGCTCGCGCAAACCGGCACAGGAAAGACCGCCGCCTTCGGCCTTCCCCTCATCCAACAAACAGACGAAAACGACAAAATCACCCGGGCGCTTGTACTCGCGCCTACCCGCGAACTCTGCATGCAGATCGCCGGCGACTTTGAGAATTTTTCTCGCGCTGTCAAACGGCTCAACATCGTGCCCGTCTATGGCGGGGCAAGCATCACCGACCAAATCAGGAGGATAAAACGCGGAGCCCAGGTCATCGTGGCTACGCCCGGTCGGCTGATGGACCTTCTCGACCGTAAAGTTGTCGATCTTCATGAGATCCGTTGTCTTGTCCTGGACGAAGCGGACGAAATGCTCAACATGGGCTTCAAAGAAGACATCGACCACATCCTCTCGCAGACATCCGACACCAAGAACGTCTGGCTATTTTCTGCAACGATGCCGCCCGAGGTGCGTCGCATTGCCAACACGTACATGGACAGTCCAATAGAACTGACCGTAGGCGAGAAAAACCAGGGCAACCAGAACATCCTGCATCAGTACATGGTGGTAGACGACAAAGACCGGTATCAGGCGTTGAAGCGAATTGTCGATTACAACCTCGACATCTTCGGCGTTATCTTTTGCCGCACGAAAGTCGATACACAGCGTGTGGCGGAGCACCTCATCAAGGATGGCTATAATGCGGATTCCCTTCACGGGGATTTGACTCAGCAGCAACGCGACCGGGTGATGCGCAATTTTAAAAGTAAGTCGCTGCAACTGCTGGTGGCCACAGATGTGGCGGCGCGCGGCATCGATGTCAACAACATCACGCACGTCATTCACATGAACGTCCCCGATGAAATCGAGTTCTACACACACCGCAGCGGACGCACTGCACGCGCGGGAAAAACAGGCGTGTCTATCGCGCTCATTACGAGAAGGGAACAACACAAGATCAGGCAAATTGAGAAGATGATCAGGACCAGCTTTGAGCGCGTACTGGTTCCGACGGGTGAAGAAGTTTGCGAGAAGCGTGTGCTGAATATCGCTCACCGCCTGCGCGAAGTACATGTGGCAGAAAAAGAGATGGCGCACTTCCTGCCGGCAGTGCTTGAGGCGATGCAGGATCTGAGCAAGGAGGAAATTATCAAACGCTTCACGGCACTTGAATTCAACCACTTTCTCGACTACTACCGTGGTGCACCTGATTTGAACAAGCCCGACAAACCTGACCGCTTTGAAAAAGCACACAGCGATGTGGTGAGCGGCGACCGGCTCTTCATCAACCTCGGAAAAATGGATGGTTTGGATGCAGGAAAATTGCTGGCAATGGTCTGCGACCGCACGGGTGTCATGCGCAAAGACGTTGGGAGAATCGACCTGAAGGGTGCTTATTCATTTTTTGAAGTAGCGCATGCCGCTACGATGAAAGTGCGCGACCATCTGCACGGGTTCGAATTCAGGGGCAGGGTCGTGCGCATCGAAATTACTGACAGCAAGAACGGTGGAAGCCGGAGATCAACAGCAGCCAAACGAAGCTTTGGTGGCGGAAAGAAACGACGACTGAGTAGGAAGTTCTAAGTTTTAAGTTCTAAGTTCTAAGTTCTAAGTTCTAAGTTTAAAGTTGGATCTGCTCATCAGATCGGCTATGTGGCAAGATGCTTCCCACTTCCCTAAAGGGGAAACAGCCAAAAGCCAACAACCAAAAGCCAACAACCAACAACCAACCTCATACCCGTTTAAACTGTTCAAATGATTCTTTGCAGTCGTTACAATAATGGATGGAGCGGCATAGTGTTGATCCAAACACGCTTTTCAGTTGCGTATTGTTGCCGCCGCAGCGCGGGCATGTTGCGTACTCCAGGATGTCAAGATCGGTAAACAGCGCCCGGGGTGGTGCCAGGCCAAACGCTTTCAATGCCGCTTTCCCTTTGTTGGAGATGCGGTCGGACGTCCATGGCTTCCGGTAAGACACGACGATACTGACGCTGGTGACGCCATGTGTAGCAAGCACTTGCCGTATGTCGGCCTGCATCATGTCAAGCGCAGGACATCCCACGAAAGTGGGCGTCATCTCAATGGCGACCGTATCGTGAGCAATACGTACATCGGTGATCACGCCGAGATCGTTCAGGGAGAGCACCGGTATCTCCGGATCTTTTATTTCTTCCAACCACGCATATACCTGATCTGTCGTAAGGGATGCCATCGCATTCGGGTTTACCATGATGCCGTCGGATCGATTCTGAACACTTCACCCATTTCGTCAAGCAGGGGTTGCAAGTGTTCGCTGTGTCGCCCCATTCGCCCACCGGTCGCCCCGCTGATGGTACTCCACGGGGACAACCTGAGTTGCGTCTGCGAGAGCACTTCTTCGATGCGCACACGCCATCGTTGCTCGAGTATCTTTTCGCCGTCAAATATTTTTTCTGCAATCAGGGTATTTTCAAATGGCGATTCTTCGAAAATGCCGACCGCATAGGGGAGGGCATAGTCAAGCGCGTGCTGAAGCCGGGTGATGCTCTCCTCGGTGGCTGAGCCGAGCTGTCGCACCCAGGTGTTGGCGTGCAGGGTGTGGTATTTGAGTTCGCTGCTCATTTTGCGCGCGAGTGCTGCCAGATCGCCGAATGAACTGCTGACCAGCATTTCGAGGCGGATGGCCAGCGAAGTGTCGTAAAGAAAGTGCCGCATCAGGCTGAAGTCGAATTCGCCGTTGGGTAATTCCACCAGCACGCAATTGTGGAATGCGTCAGCGGGACGCATAAAGGCCACTGTATCCGGGTCGGCTTCTCCTGCCTTTTCATGTAGCAAGGTATACAAGGCCAAACTTTGCCCGATCTTGTCCTGCGCCATGGAAGAAAATGCAATGTCCTCCTCCAGCAGGGGGCCCATGCCGGTCCATTCCGAATTTCGGTGGCCGAGAATGAGCTGGTCATCCGCCATTTTGTACAGCAATTCCCTGATAGCAGCGGTGTGCATAGCGTTATGGTTGTCGTCGTTCCAGAAATTCTTTCAGCTTGTCGCCGCCTTTGTAGGCGATGGCTTCCCGGAATTTTTTGTCCGGCAGTGTCTGCCAAAGGTCCGCTTCCACCGGACTCGTAAAGCGGATTGCCGATTTTCGTATAGCCCATACGTTACGAACCGGCGTGCCGCCCAGTTCATGTTTCGCGCGGACGAGCGCCGCATCCGCATCTGCGGCCATCACCGTTCCTGCGTGCACATGCTGCTTGCCACGCTTCAGCAGGTGATAAATTTCGTACGGTTCTTGGGGACCCCGGGGTGTACCGGTCTCTCCCACCAAATGATAGGCGTTTGCCTCGCCCTCTGTAAATGGGGAAACAAATACATGCCTTGTGTCCACAACGCAGAGCGACGTGCAGGTGAATCGGCGCGTGAAGGTTTCTTTTGCCAGTATGAAGGCCATTTCCGCATTCGGGGCATGGACAATTCCCTCGTGTTGGAAGGGTTTCCCTTCCTTTGGCTTCACGAATACTTCCCAGGTACCAAACTGATCCATTGGGGCCAATGCCTTTACTTGCCCCGCTTGGCCTGTTTTTGGTAGGCGATTAACACGTGGATCTGCTGACTTCACGGTGATATTTGTTTGTTGGAATTTAGCGATAAACAGACCGCTACCGATTGAAAACAGCGCATTATTACTTTTTTTAACAAAAATTTCAAACCAAAGGGCCGTCGCCATCGTTCCCTTTAACCAATGCGATCCTTATGATGAAGTACGTCGAATTTCTCCTTGCCCTCGATCTTCTGGCGAAATACTATCCAAAGTATCACAGTCACGAGTTGTTTGTACTCGCCGACGACATACTCAAGTGGATCAACGGTGATCTGCCTGAAGACAGCAGTGCGCTGGTTCACTTGAAGAAATACTTCAAGTCGCCTGCGGACGCCTTCCGGGCATTGTGGCGCGAGATTCAAATGAAGTCCGGCCCCTACCTCAACACCAATTGATCAGGCGAGTGGCGGCACATATTGCGATGCCGCTGCCTTCAATGCCGTTCGCACCCATTGGCCGCGCTCTTCAGCGATCCGCCTGACCTCCAGTCTTTCCCTGTTGCAGGGGCCTCCTCCATGGATGACCCGCTTGAATTCGTCCCAGTCGGGTTCCGTGTACGTCCAGCGGCCTGTTGCCGTATCTTTTTTAAGCGCCGGATCCGGCAATGTGAATCCAAGCTCCCAGACTTTGGGCACATACATGTCCAGGAATTGATTTCGCATGTCGTCGTTCGTCGCCATCTTCACTTTCCATTTCATCAGGATTTCCGTGTGAGCTGAAAGTTTATCCGGTGGCCCAAAAAACTGCATCATCGGTCCCCACCAGCGGTCGATGGCTTCCTGGAACATTTGCCGTTGTGTCATGGTGCCGGAGGCGAGGTAAATCACACAGTGATGTCCGAATTTCAGGTGAAAGGATTCTTCGGCGCAGATGCGTTCAAGTGCCCGGCAATAGGGGCCGTAGCTTCCCCTGGCGTTGGCCAGCTGGTTGACGATGGCGCCGGCGTCGACGAGCCAGGAGATGAAGCAGGAGTCAGCCCACGTGAACGCGGGGTAGTTGAAGACGTTTGAATATTTCGATTTTCCGGAAAGGAGGTCGGTGATCATTGCCTCCCGCGTTTTTCCCAATGTCTCGGCGGCGCTGTACAGCAGTTGGGCATGTCCGACCTCGTCCTGCACTTTAGCCATCAGCGCCAGCTTGCGTCTGAAGCCAGGCGCACGGGTGATCCAGGTACCTTCGGGAAGGGCACCGATAATTTCGCTGTTCGCGTGTTGCTCAATCATCCTGATGAGCTGCTTCCGATAAAGCTGCGGCATCCAGTCGGCGGGTTCGATCTTTTCCCCGCGGGAGATACGGGCTTCAAATGCGGCGAGTTGTTCGGGATCCTCCGATACGTCCGTTTGCCGGAAATGTTCGAATGTGGTGCCTCCTCCATACATGGTGATGGCCATTAAGGTGTCGCACAGAAATCTGTTTGCCGTGCCATAGATTGATCACGGCCGGCAAATACAAGTTCAAATGTCATGCCCGGCGCCGAAGTCGTTTGGAGCCGCGCCGCTAGTGGGTGCTTTGTTTCAGTCCGTTGACGAGCATGTCTGATAACTGAATACCAAGCTCGACGGGCTCGATAATGCCCGAGGGATCGTACCACATGGGCATCCAGTTCAATGACGAAAACAGCGTCATCACAGCCAGCTTTTTGTCAATCGTTTGCTTGAACTCGCCTGACCGTGCGCCTTCCTCGATAATGCTCTTGAACCGGTTGATGTAGTTGATGCGCAACAGCAGGAAATCGCGCAGGTACGGCTGGCTGAGGTGACGGTGTTCATTCATAAAGACTGCAGAAGCGGTCAGGTCCTTCGCCATTACCTGGATGTGCCCGATGATGCCGTTGCGGAGCTTTTCGCTTGCCGGCACGTTTTGTTTTTCTACTGCTTCCAGCGATTTCCGGAATTCAGCAGCCATATCGAAGCAGAGGCTGCGCAGGATCTCTTCCTTGGATTTGATATGCGAATAAAGACTTGCGGCCTCTATGCCTAATAATTGCGCCAGATCGCGCATCGACGCAGCCGCATAACCCTTTTCCTTGAAAAGCTCCGCGGCCTTGCGTATCACTTGCTCTTTCCGCGATAAGTTTGCAATGCCTTCCATAATACCTATAAATATAAAAAATTAATCAGACTAGCGAACCTGCCACAGCTTGTCCTACCTTTACGCAAACGGTTCTATGGACTTTATCACAATCGGGCAGTACTTCAACCGGCTTCAGGCGGCCATACTGCTCTTGTTGATCGTGCCGTTGCTCGTCTTCAGCACCCTCTACATCATTGCGCCCCGGACGGCTGCCGGTCCCGCCGATGACCATCTGGTCGCCATCGTCTGTGCCGTCATGCTCACGTGGTTGGCAGCGCTGATTGTTCCCAATAATAAAATTAAATCAGCGAGAAACGCGCAAGGGCTGGGAGCAAAACTTGACAAATATTTCAAAATAACAATCGTTCGCCACGGCTTTCTTGCGGTGGCAAGTCTTACACTGGCCCTGGGGTTGTACCTGTCGGGTCGCGATTGGTTTACATGGCTTTACTTTGGTGGGATGGTGGCGTCGTTTTTTTTCTGGCCGACGGGCGCCCGGGTATGCCGCGAGCTTGCGCTGAAGGGAGACGAACGGGAGATGGTGTACTTTAAGAAGGATCAGCTGTAAGGACTTCCGGAAAGTCTTTCCCTTCCCGGAAGTTGTGTTCAGAGTATGATACCAAAGCTTACAGCGTTGAGTTTCGGTCCTTTGTCGTTGGCAAATAAATCGTTCATGTCATAGTTGATGAAAAGATCGGTTGACCGGATGCCCAACTGAAAGCGAAGACCGTAGCGCAGGTTATTGAGGTAAAAGCTGTCGCGGTCCTTTTCCCTTTTCCGGTCGCCATCCGTTTCATACACCAGTTTCGATTTGCTGCCGATGCGGTAGCCCACGTAGGGTCCCACACCGAAGCGGAAGCCCCCGTCATCGCCGTCCCAGACGCGCGGCTTTCTGCCGTTGTCGTTAAAATCAAGTACCGGCAGCAGCGAGACGTTGATAAAGGTCGCGCTCAGTTTGCTTTTGATATAGTCGACATCGCGTTGGTCCAGGTTGAAGGCGACGCCGAACTCGTCTTTTTGCATCAGTACGTTGTCTTGCTGAAACTTGAAATTATACCAGCTCACCCCGAGGCCCCATTCTACAAAAACGTTCTTGCCGAGCCGGGTTCTTTGTACGGAGTTGGCAGCTACATACCACGATCCCCAGGGGCGTACTGAATACGATTCACTTCCGTCCGGAAACTGATCGCCGTCGAGGTAGTTGTTGGTGCCGAGGTCGATGTTGTACGATTGCCATGTCTGGCCGATACGGCCGTGCCTGCTTTTGCTCCATTTCCGGTCGTGGTGGTCATCGTCATCGTCATCTTCTTCTTCATCCTGCCGGCTCCATCGGTCTTTGTCCTGTGATTCGATGTCGTAGTCGTCGGCATTTTCCGCTTCCGGCGCGGGTGCCTGGTCGTTCCCGACAGTCGGTGCCGCATCGGGGTCATCGTGGTTCTCGACTTTTCCATCAAGTTTGTCGATGATGTCCTCGAACAAGCGCTGGTAATTGTAGTGTCGAAGGACTTCGAGATCGGCCGGATCACCTACTGTGAAAATGATTTTGCTGGTTTCAGCCAGGGGAACAATTACCGTATCTGCCTGCTTTTGCTGCGCGTGCCCTCTGAAGGCAAAGGTGGACGCGAAAAGGAGTGTGACGACTTTGAGCTTCATGCGTGTTTAGTTTTCATTGCGTTCATTCCCGCGTTTAAAATTGAAGGCGAGAATTTCATCTTTTTTCTGCCGAAGGTCGCCGATCGGGTTCTGGTTGTGTTTGAGATCGTAAGCGATGTCGAGCAGTTTACGCAATGAAGACGCTCCTTTTGGGGTGGTGGTTGCTTCGGGAATTTTTTCTTGCGACAAATATTTTTTGTTCACCACCTCGGCGCTCATGACGATGGTCACTGTCTTGCGACCTGAGGTGTCCGGCGATATCGTGAGGGATTCAGCTGCGTCAGGAGTGAATACCGTTGCCTGCGCGATCGCCACAGAAAAGGGACCGTCCACGGTTTCCATGGTTGTCGTTTCCACTTGTTTGTTTACAGCCTTCTCCTCTTTCTTCACGTCTTTCTTCACGCGGGCGATGGCGTTTGTCTGCCGAGGTTGTTTTGGCTTCCCTTTGTCTGCTTGTGCAACCTTGTCCGGCTGTTGGTCAGTGGTCGCATCGGCAAGGGGGTGAGGAGGTGCGGTCTCCGTTCTGGCTGGTGGAATAACGGTATTGTCAGGTGTATCAAGCGCAATGGGTGTATTCGATTGGTCATCAAAGGGCCGGAAGATGATAAACGTGGCTGCGGCCAGCAGCAAGAGCGTTGCGGCCACTTTGTATACGGCGGGGAATGCCCTTTTGCGCGTAGTCGCGATGCGCTTCCATGCGTCAGGCGAAACGGCTCTTTCATACTGATACAGCTTATCGCGAAATAGTTTATCCGGTTGCTGGCTCATGATTGATGAATTTTGGAATTAACATCGGCGGCGGATTCGCTCAGTAGTTTCTTGAGGAAGTTGCGCGCCCGACTCAGTTGTGACTTTGACGTATTTTCGCTGATGCCCAATTGTTCGGCAATCTCCTTATGGGAATACCCGTCGATGGCATACATGTTGAAGACGACGCGGTATCCGGGCGGTAAACGATCGATCATGCGAAGCAGGTCATCCGCCTCCAGGTGATCGGCCAGCTGGTGGTAGTCCGGTTCGCGGTCCGCTTCCCCGAGATCGGTTTCCAACGCCATGGCGCGGTTCCGCCGCAGCCATGTCAGCGCTTCGTTTACGGTGATGCGCCGTATCCAGCCTTCGAAACTTCCTTCGCCCTTGAACTGGTCGATGCGGTCGAACACTTTAGTGAACGACACGACGACGATGTCTTCAGCTTGCATCGGATCCTTGACATAGCGGAGGCACAGTCCGTACATCCGGCCTGAATACAGATCAAAAAGACGTTGCTGCGCCTGCCGGTCCTGGCGGCGGCATCCTTTGATCAGATCATTTTCGCGCGCGCTGAAAATCGTAAAGCCCATGAGCATTTCTGTATACAAGATGCAGTACTTCCGGGAATGGTTGCATCGGCCCTGTAACTTTTTGTGCACACCGGTTCGACAGCTCCCCGAGACCCCGTGACTACGGCTGGCACACGCCGACACGCAGCGCTCACATGGGCGATAAAGTACATTCACCAGGCCTGATCCCCACCGTGGATGGTGGACCGTTGACCCTGGGCACTAAATGATTTGGTAAATGAGGTAGAGGAGGATGAACAGTAGAAAAAAGATCATAATAGGAGGTTAGTTGATTCTTATGTAGACGCGCCTGGTATGCGAAAAGTTGCAGTACGGACGTAAATTAACGCCGGTTTACAACCTGTGGGTTGCCGCGGTAATCGACGTCACTGCCGAAGCGCTCTTCTACTTCCAGTGTTCCCTGCACGTTGACTTTCGCGGTGGAGGCACCGGTTACCTCGACGGAGGCATCTTTGGCGACGAGATCATAAGCCCGGAGTGTTGAGGCAAACTCGACACGTGCATTCATATTCTCCGCCGTTCCCGAAAGGTCGGCCTCCGATTTTCCTGTCAGGCGGATCTCAAGATTTTTTACGTTGACTGAGCCATCGAATTGTACAGGGCCGCGGCCGGCGATCTCCAGATCGTCACCGGTAATGCCTTCCAGGTTCACGCGGCCAAGACCGTTTGCTTCGACCTTTTCCAGTCGCGGTGCGGCAACGGTGATGCGCATGGGCTCGAATGCGAAGGAACGGTCGTCCCAGTCAGACCAGTCGCGCCGGCTGTCGCCATCATATTCGATCACGAGTTTACCGCCCTCACGGTGTACGTCATAGCGATCTTTTTCGCGCTCCGAACCGCTGAGTTCGACCGAATAGTGCTGGCCGTTTAGAATACGGAGATCAAATCGTCCGGAGATTTCAATGGCGTCAAAGTCGCGCACGTCTGTTAGCGTTTCCGTTGTTGTATTGTTGCAGTTCACGCATTCGAGGCCGTTGCGTGTCATTCGCCACGTATAGCCTTCGAGATAGGCCCCGTCGACGTACTGCGAGATAAAGCGGCTCATGCCCTCGTCCATGATGAATGGAAAGTCGTATGGAATGTACAGGACCATGTCCAATCGCTGACCCCGGAACACCGCGTCGTCCTTGAACTGAAGGTCTTTATCGAAAGTGAAAACAGAGTCGGCAAACGCGACGTGATAGGTCACCATCTGGGCATTCTGGGCGGCCTGACGGCTGCTGCTTCCCTGCGCTTCAAAGGTTTGTACCAGTTTGAAATCCGAACCGTTGTAACCGCGCAGCGTCAGGTCCGTTTCATCGTAGCCCGTGCTGTTCTTATTGAGCTTCAGGATCGCCGTCTTACCGGTTAGCTTGTACACCGTCTCGACTTCATATTCCCCGTCTGCGTGGAAGGCGTATACGATCCTGGGTACACCGACGCCCAGCATGACGATGCAGATAAAGAACAACGCGAGGAGCGCCCATCCTGCCGTGGCGCCAAACACCAACCGACGCGCCATCAGTGAAGTACCGAGGAGGATCACGAAGATGCTCGGAATCAGGCCGGCCACAATTCCCGCCAAAGCAATCCAGCCGGGGAAGGCACGTGTGAATACCTCCATAGGCATCTCCACGTCGCCAATTCCTCCAATGAAAGGTGTTGATCCGGTAAAAATCCCAAGCAAAACAGCACCTAACACCACCATGCTGAGTACCATTCCAATTCCGGCAAGGGTCACGATGACCCCGGCGGCTACGCGTATGACTTCTCCAAGGGGGCCGATAATTTTGGACAGCCACGTGAGGAACAAGCCGATGACCTTGAAAGGAAATAACAGAATCGTCGTTATCGTACTCTCTTGCTCACCCTCCCTGACATTGAAGTTCCGACGGATGTTGGATTCAATATTAGAGAGGGTAACCGGCTCCCCCTGCATGCGCATTTTGTCAGTGAGTGTGCGTGCTTCCGGCAGGCAAATCCAGAGAATGATGTACAGAAATACACCGAGTCCGCCGGCGAAGACCAGTACAAGAAAGAGCACCCTTACCAGGATAATGTCGATGCCCAGGTATGCGGCCACCCCGCCGGATACGCCGCCGATTACTTTTCTTTCGGGGTCGCGAAACATTTTCCGGGATAACTCAGGCTCATCCAGGTCGTACGAGCCGGGTACGATAATCCACATGAGGATGTAGATCGGTGCCGTGATGCCATACGCGAACAACAAGGCCGCAAACAATAGCCGGATCCACAGCGGATCGACATTGAAGTAGTTTCCCAGTCCGGCGCAGACCCCGCCGAGAATCTTCCGTTTCAGGTCGCGTTGAAGTTGCTTTGGCGGAACATACCGGGCTGACGCCGCTTGCGCTTCGGCACTTTCGGGGTTGTCCTGCGAAAATGATTCGTGGGTTTCCTTTTCTTCTTCTGCTGCTTTGAAATCGCTGACACTTCCCATGGTGACCATCAATGCCTGCACGTCTTCTGCTGTGATGACCTGCTTTTCTTCATTGAGTTTGGAAAGAAAGATTTCTGCGATCCGACTTTCGATATCCGCCAGAATTTCGCTGCTGTCTTCAAAGGAAGAAAAATATCGGTTGATGGAGTCGAGGTATTTCTTCAGGGCTTCATACCCGTCTTCCTCGATGTGAAAGATGATTCCGCTGATGTTGATGCTGATATTCTTTTTCATATCGGTGATGGCTCTTTGATTAAGCTTTGGCGTTCGAGTTTAACGTGATCATTTGTGTGGAGTGCACGAGGTCCTCCCAGGTTTCGGTGAGCTTTTCAAGAAATTTACTGCCCTTGTCTGTCAGCTTGTAGTATTTACGCGGCGGACCGGATTTGGATTCAATCCATTTGTATTCAAGCAGTCCGGCATTTTTCAAGCGCGTGAGCAGGGGATAAAGGGTTCCTTCCACGACAATCATTCTTGCCGCTGTAAGCTCGTCGAGCATGTCGGATGCATACACTTCCCCCCGCGAAATGATGTGCAAGATGCAGTACTCCAGAATGCCTTTTCTCATCTGTACCTGCGTGTTCTCAAGATTCATACTTCACCATTTTGGTCATTTTCTCCCGTTATATACGGGAAAGTACTATGTATGGCCAAGTACTGGGTGGGAAAAATTAGGGGCGTCAGGTAACTTGTTGATATACAGGGAGATAATTTTTGGTGAATCGTGAATCGTGAGGCGTGAGGCCTGAGGTGACTGCGGTATCTTGGCGCGTATAGGTAGCAGCGGTATGCGTGAAGCGTCAGACGTGATTGTTCGTACTGCCGATTTTGTTTCGTGGGCCTATCACACGTCATCAGACCAGACTGATATCCGTTCAGCCGCACGCCCTACTCACGTCTCACGTCTCACGACTCACCACTCACCACTGACCACTCAAGCCTCACGCCTCACGACTCACCACTCACGACTCACCAGTCACGTCTCACGCCTCACGCCTCACGCCTCACGATTTTCCGTATATTGCAACCTCAACCTGAGGGGCCCGACTTCGTCATGAAACGCCTGGTTTCAGCATGCTTCTTTTCGCTCGTTTCGTGCTATGCAATGGGCCAGTATGGCAACGAATGGATACGCTACACCCAGCAGTATCTGAAAATCCCCGTGGCGCGGGAAGGCATCTTTCGGTTGTCCCACGACGTACTCACCCAGGCCGGACTCCCGCCATCTGCCGACCCCCGTACTTTTCGGCTTTATCACCGCGGAAAAGAGCAGGCGATTTACGTCCAGGGAGAAACGGACGGCGTCTTCAACGATGCCGATTATGTGGATTTCTACGGCAAGGGAAACGACGGCACCCTTGATGCCACACTCTATGATGATCCCAACGCCCAACCTCATACCCTGTACAACCTGTTCAGTGATACTACCAGCTACTTCCTGACGTGGGGGGCGGAAACGGGGAAGCGTATGCAGCATTATTTAGGTGCCTTCGACGGACTGTCGCCGGCGCCCTGGCACATAGCTGAACAACAGCTTATCCTCACGCAGCGTTATGCTCCCGGTGCTGATTACGGCGAAGTGCACAAAACGGCGTTTGACGTGGGCGAGGGCTGGACGGGCGTGCAGATTCTGCAAAACCAGGAAGTAGTCTACACGCTTGAAGGCATCAGCGATGGTGTTCCCGCGGGAGGAAAGCCGAAACTGGAAGTGTTGCTTACCGGACTAGGACCTATGAACCACAGCGTTCAGTTGTCATCGGCCAGCCGGGTACTTGGAACGGCAGGCTTCCATGGCTTTGACTCATTTAAATACCAAACGGATCTTGAGTGGACCGATATCAGCGCCGACGGTGTGTTGTCGCTGAAGGTACGGGTAACCGGCGCCGAAGGTGCGGATCGGGTAAGCGTGGGCTACATTCGGGTGACCTTTCCGCAGGCACCCACCATGCAGAACATATCTCAAAAGACTTTTAACGTGCCGTCATCGGATGTTGCGACGCTGTTACGAATTGTGGATGCGCCGACGGCTACCCGGTTATTTGATGTCACTGACCCGTCGG
>CAYMWA010000103.1:0-13431 GCA_964393795.1 uncultured Roseivirgaceae bacterium | reverse complement strand
TTGGTTGCTGATTTTCACAAAAACCTGTTGCTTTTGTCCTGAAAAATCGATTTATTTGATTAAGTACCCGGCCTGTTCCTATCGATCGACCACTCTGCTTTTTGCGGTCGGGTGTCATCCATTACAACTACCCGTCCCGGAAATTTCGTAGTCCAAGTTTAACCCTAAAAACATCCCTATGACAAAACTTTACATGATCAGGGGACGTGCATTATGCAGGTGTTGTGCACGCCCTTATTTGCTTCTTGCGTTCCTTTCTCTTGTTATGCTGTTGGTCGATCAACCGCTCACCGCGGCGCCGCTCCAGTCGCCAACGGTTACAGGAAGGGTTATTGACGAGGCCGGTGCTCCGCTTCCCGGAACGAATGTCGTCGAACGCGGTACGACTAACGGTACGGTTACTGATGCGGACGGCCGTTACTCCATCACGGTATCATCGCGCGATGCCGTACTCGTATTTTCGTTCGTTGGCGTTGTCACCCAACAAATCCCGGTAGGTCAGCAAACGGAAATTGACGTCCAGTTAATGACGGATCAGTCGCTCCTAAATGAAGTGGTTGTCGTCGGCTATGGCACGCAGAAAAAAAGTGACATCACCGGTGCGATTGGATCGGTGAAGAGCGAGGACTTCAACAAGGGGATCATCAACTCTCCCGCGCAATTGTTACAGGGTAAAGTATCTGGCGTGCAGATCACTTCATCCAGTGGCGCGCCGGGGGCGGGCCAGCGCATTATTATCCGAGGACAAGGAAGTATCAGGCAGGGCACCGGCCCCTTGTTCGTTGTCGACGGATTTCCTTTGGGACTTGCCGGAACGGGTTCAGCAGAGAGCCCGCTTAACTTTATCAATCCCGAAGACATCGAGTCGATTGATGTGTTGAAAGACGCGTCGGCGACTGCCATTTACGGCGCACGCGGCGCAAACGGCGTCGTGATCATCACCACGAAGAAAGGAAAGGCCGGCGTGTCGCGGGTGTCTTTTAGTTCCAATATGGGATTTTCGACTCTGGCAAGGAGGATACCTGTTTTTTCAGCGGATGAATTCCGTCAACAAGTACAAGCAGTGGAGGGCACGCTGGAAGACCGTGGCGGAAATACAAATTGGCAGGATGAATTGACGCGTACGGGTATTACGCATGATCACAACCTCGTGTTCCAGGGCGGCAGCGAAAACTTCAACTATCGTGCATCGCTCGGGTATCTGGATCAGGAGGGAATCATTATCAACACCGGCATCAAGCGATATAGTGGCAGGATCGGTGCTACCCAAAAGTTGTTTGACGGACGTCTGAACATCGACTTTAATTTGAGCTCAAGTGTTGAGTCGGGCGAGAACGCACAACAGGGGACACTCGTTTCCGAAATGCTGGAGTTCAATCCTACCTATCCGGCGCGCGATGCCAACGGAAATCCGGTCAAGTATCCGGATTTAATGAACCCGCTTATTGGTGCTGAACTGTACAAGGACTTTAAGGAGAAACGGCGCACGATCGTCAACATATCGCCGTCGTTTGAAATCATTGAGGGACTGGTCTACAAAGTGAACCTTGGCTATGACAACCTTTCAAGCGATGTCGACAACCAGGAAATGCCCAATGCCGATCCTTTTGAAGAGGGACGGTTGCAGCAGACCTTTTACAACGCCAAGAACACGCTGATTGAAAACTACCTGACCTATAACTTTTCCGTCGGGGGTGGCAATCACAACTTCGCGGTTTTGGCGGGTCACTCTTATCAGCGGTTGTTTAGTACGTCCAGAACCTGGAGCGTTGACATATTTCCCGATAACGGAATTGAGCCACGCTACAATCCCGGGCTCGGGCAGCGCCTTGATCTGGTGGGCAATCATCCCAGCGGATGGGCCTATATCGATGAATTGCAATCCTACTTCGGCCGCGTGAACTATGACTTCCTGGGCAAATACATGTTCACAGCTACCGTCAGGGCTGACGGCTCGTCAAAGTTCGGCGAAAACAACAAGTACGGGGTGTTTCCTTCGTTTGCCGCCGGATGGCGGATATCGGGAGAATCGTTTATGGAGTCGTTGCCATTCAGCAATCTGAAATTGAGAGCAGGATGGGGGCAGACCGGTAACCAGGAGATTCCGAACAAGATCACACAAGCATCTTATACCACGCAGATCTCCAATGAAAACAGCTATCCACTCGGTGGCACGGAACCGCCCTACACAGCGGGTACAACGTTCGTCCGATTGGCGAACCCGAACATTCAATGGGAAGTGTCTACGCAGACAAGTGTCGGCCTTGACTTCGGACTCTTGAACGGCGCACTGGCGGGAAGTGTGGATTACTTCCACAAGGTTTCCAATAATATTCTGTTGGAGGTGAAACCCGTGGATCCGATTCAGCCGGCAACGGACTATTGGACTAACGTAGAAGACATGACGATCACTAATAAAGGGTTGGAACTGGCATTGGATTATCGTCATGTGAACGATGGTGGATTTTCATACGGCATTGGCGGCAACATGACCTTTATCGACAATATCGTCGAAGATTCTCCTTTCACCATTTTGACCACAGGCAGTGCATCGGGGTCAGGACTTACCGGCGCGACAATCAACGGGCTGATCAACGGTTATCCTATTGGTTCATTCTATATGCAACGATTCCTTGGTATCGGACCGGATGGTTTGTCAGTGTTTGCTGAATCGGAAGACGGCGGACGAATGGTCACCGGTACGGCGTTGCCCGACCTGATGTATAATTTTCATGCGAATGTAGAATTCAAGAATTTCGATTTGGGTGTGAACTTTAATGGCGTATCGGGCAACATGATCTACAACAACACCGCCATGAACAAGTTTTACAAAGCAAAGCTGGCCAATTCGTTGAACACGACCGACAAAGCGATTGAATTCCCGGAAGAAAGCATCATCAACTCCTCGTCTGTCTCGACCCGGTATCTTGAGAACGGCTCTTTCCTGAGGCTAAACAACCTGAGCCTGGGATACAACTTCAATACCGAGGCGATCGGTGCCGGGCGCTGGTTGAAGGAACTGCGCCTGACGTTGACCGGTCAGAACCTCTTTGTGATTACCGAGTATACCGGATTCGATCCTGAAGTGAACCAGGACCGCTCGAGCGGGGGTATCCAATCGTTCGGCATCGATCTGGATGGGTATCCCAAAGCCAGGACATTTGTAGTAGGACTCAACGCGACATTTTAATCATCTGAATGAAGACGAACATGAAAACGACTATAAAAATATTCTTGCTGACTGCTGCCGTATTTTTTGCGAGCTGCACAGACCTGGGAGAGGACATTCTGGATGAATCTTTAACAGGCGATACGAGAGATGCCGATGTGGTAGGAGGCGCAATTGCGCCCGCCTATGGCATGCTGCCGGAATTCTTCAGACACACAATCTATTTTGCCGTGCAGGAAATTTCAACTGATGAAGCCATTCTGCCTTATCGGGGAGGGCGCGATTGGGGAGACAACGGCATTTATATTGAATTGCATCAACACACGTATACACCTGTTCACAGCAACATTCAGCAATGCTGGGATTATCTGACACGGATGATTTCCAGAACAGTGATTGCCATTGATGTGCTCAAGCCAATTGCAGAAACAGATGCCGACGCAAAGGTGTTCCTTGCCGAAGCCCGAGGCCTGCGCGCGTTTTACAATATGCTGACGCTTGATCTTTGGGGACTGTCATTTCAGAAGGAAGACCCGAGTGGACTTTCTGTAATCCTGCGAGGTCCCGACGCGGTCGATTATATTCGATCTGAGTTTGAAGCAGTGGTCGGTGATTTGAGAACAGACGTGGGACCGGGAAGGCTCACGCAGGGAGCGGTAAACAGCCTGTTGGCACGACTTTACCTCAACGCGCCGGTATGGCGGGATCCTTATGCGACCAGCTTCAATTTTACGGATGCTGATATGGACAAAGTAATTGAATACACGACGAAGGTTATTGAGTCGGGGCAGTATATGCTTTCTCCGGAATACTTTGCATGCTTCGACAATGACAACCACACCAATAAAGAATTGGTGTTCGCCGTCGACCAGCGACCGGATCTCAACGGACATAACCGGATGTCGTATTTTTCCATGTCGGATAATTTTTACGGCAACCCTTTATATCCGAGAGGGAACGGCACCGACGGACCAGCCATCACCCCCGACTTCTACGACTCATGGGTAGCGGCGTATGGTGCGACGGATCCGGCTGCGGCCGATGCGCGGTTCTTCTGGGAGCGAATGGTGCCTGACGAAGACGACGCAATAGCGGCAGAGGATTTCGAAGTGAACCGCGGTATTTACAGGGGACTGCAATACGGATTGCAAAATACCGGGAGAAGACTTCCGTTTATCCAAACTCCGGACGGGCGCTACAAGATCGGACCACTTCGCGACTGGCGACGTGCGGAAGCTAATGCATACGTCGACTTTACCAGAGAAGTGAATTTCACGGCTGAAGGAAGTGATTATAATAAAGGATATCGTGTGGAGAAATACCAGTGGAGCAAGTCCTCTGACGACGGCCGGAATAAAGGCGAAGCGGACATCGTCATTGTACGCTTGGCTGACCTGTACATGATGAGAGCCGAGGCCAAATTGCGCAAAGGCGACGCACCCGGTGCATTGGCTGACGTGAATGCAGTGCGCGCTTCACGTACCGCGCGTCCTGCCGTGACGCCTCCCGAGTTGACGGAGATGAATCTGGATATCCTGTTCCGCGAACGCGGATTTGAGTTCTACTGGGAACATCAACGCCGGACAGACATGATCCGTTTCGGGAAATACGAAGGTACCTGGACGGAAAAAACAAACAGCGATGTCAAGAAACGTCTTTTCCCGATTCCTCAAACCGCTATTGATGGCGCCTCTAACACGCCGGGATACCTTGTGCAGAATACGGGCTATTGACGCACAAATTAAACGATGAAATTTGGACTGCGGTGGGCAATGCCTGCCGCAGTTTTTATTTTACCTTTCGAAGGGTTTCATAGAAAAAAATTGATGGCCATAAAACATTCGGCACCCGTAACGAAGTTGTCTGGTATGGAAAATGGTTCCAAACACGATCACTTGGAAATATGAGAAGGTTGTGTTAAGCAAGCTGAGGGCGTCGAACATTTCCGCGAGGGAATGTGAGTGCGATGAAACTTATCAACGTCCGGGTGTGGGCTGAGGATCGGTGGTCGGCCCCCGGACGACCAGGGTGCCATCTGGCAAGATTTCCATCCGATCTATAAAGACGACCCTTTGATCGCCTGTAGCCGTTGTGCGGGCGTGATATACACAAAACATCTCGTTCCCGTCAGGCGAGTATGCAACACTGTTATGTCCGGTTCCGCTTACCACGCCACCGCGATCTGTGTTTTTCTGCAATACCGGATTGTTGCTTGACTTGGTGAACGGTCCTAGCGGGTTTTTGGACGTGGCATAGCCCACTGCATAGTTTTTCCCACCGAAGTAGTTGGCCGAATACATCATGTAGTACGTGTCGCCCTTTTTGAAAATGACAGAACCTTCTGTCCAACGGCGGTTCACTTCTCTTGAGGTCACCGAGCGACTTTCCCATTCCGATTGCTTGTCGTCCATCTTCACCGGCGGACGCAATAACATCACCGGCTCGCCGATCACTCCACTGAAATCAGGTTTCAATTCAACGCCATACACCCAGCTCTCCTCGATGGTGTCGAACCATCCCTTCTCCTTGGCCCACGCGGCCACCTCGCTGTCAACGGGATGTTTGTAGCAGGCGCGGGAGTAGTAGAGGTAGATCTTGCCGGTATCGTCGAAGAGTACGTTGGCGTCGATGATGGGATATCCCGGATCGAAAACAGGGCGCTCGGCCAGGTCGATAAACGGTCCCAGAGGACTATCAGCTACGGCGACGCCGATGCGAAAATTCTCCAGTTCATTATTGGGATTTACTTTCCATTGTGCGCTGTAGAACATATAGAACTTTCCGTCGTATTCATAAACTTCAGGCGCCCAGTATGCGCCGCCCCAGGCAGCAGTGGAATCACTCCAGCCATTGGGATTACTGGCATAATATACCTGACCTTCATGCTTCCAGTTGATCAGGTCCGACGAGGAGTAGGCGGCAAATCCATTTCTGGCACCCCCTCCGGTGCCATACATGTAGTACTTGCCATTTGTATGCAGCACATAAGGGTCTCCAAAAGCCACGGGCAACGGGTTTCGATAGGTAGCACGCGGCTGCGCCAACAAGACCGAACCAAAAAACGTGAGAATAAAAAGGAGTAATGCGAAGGAAATCTTTACTGCGTGTTTCATGACCAAGAGCGCCAGGCAAACAAATATAGCGCAATGAACGACATTTGTACAGAAAGAAGATGAGGCACTACTCACTATTCACGCCAACCTACGTAGCGCTCCCGAAGTCAGGCTACCTACGCTGAAGCTCCGGCAGGCGAGCTCACATCATACGCACCACTTTCTTCACTCCCATCACCACGATCATCACCATGATGCCACCTGCGAGTCCAAGCAGCAACTCCTTCAACAGCATGGGCACCGGCTCCATAAAATGATGCAGGAATGCGATATTATGAGCAAAAATGCCCCCGGAAACCAGGAGCAAAGCGATGGTACCCACTACCCCCAGCATCTTAATCACAATGGGCAATGATTTAACCAGAATTTGACCGATCACAGCCACGATACCTTTCTTGTCCGCTCCCTTGATGAGTCTGTATCCGATGTCGTCCATGCGCACAATGAGCGCCACCAATCCATATACCCCCACGGTGGCGAGCAAAGAGACAACAGTGACCGTCAATATCTGTATCACCAGGCTTTTGCCGAGCACAGCGCCCAATGCGATGATCACTATTTCCACAGAGAGGACGAAATCCGTTGTGATAGCGGATTTGATCTTGGCCTTTTCAACCTCAGGACCGCTTTTGGCCTCTGCTACGACTTCCTGGCCCTCTTTCTTTCGATGGAAGAGGAACTCGACGATCTTTTCTGCGCCCTCGTAGGCGAGGTAAAATCCACCGAGCGTCAGGATGATGGTGATGGCCAATGGTAAGAGCGCTGTGAGAAGCAGGGCTATGGGGACGATGATGGCTTTGTTGAGTAATGACCCCTTGGTAATGGCCCAGAGCACCGGCAGCTCGCGACTTTCGAGAAATCCCGTGGCCTTTTCTGCGTTCACGGCCAGGTCGTCGCCCAAAATGCCCGCCGTCTTCTGCGTTGCGATTTTGCTGGCTGCAGCAACATCGTCCATCAAGGCTGCTACATCGTCAAAAATTGTAAAAATACCGGATGCCATAACGCTGTCTTCTTTGTTCAGGTGCCTGCAAAAATAAGAGTGCCCACTGATTTTACCCGCGAAAATTCATATCTTCCATTATGAACAAATTCTTCTTACCTGGCCCCATTGGCCTCGCGAGAACGATCGGCATCGTCAGGATGATCCTGGGGTTATTGTTGATCTATCACGGCTTAGAAGTCTTCAATCCGGCAATCATGAACAGCTATCTTGAATGGGATCAGTTCAAGGACCCGATGGGCCGCGTGCGGGTCTATGCAGGTAAGTTGTCCGAACTGGCGGCAGGCATTCTTCTTTTGCTGGGATTGCTGACACGGGTGGGTGCTTTGTTGGTGATCGGCACGTTCTTGTTTATCACGTTCCTTGTGGGCGAAGGAAGGTTCTGGTACCAGGATCAGCATCCCTTTATGTTTGCACTATTTGGAGCCTTCTTCTTGTTTGCCGGGCCTGGCGCGTGGAGCCTCGACGCCGTTCTATTCAGAAAACGGACAAGCTATTCACAGTAGCGCGCACGTCGCTTTGAAAGACTTGATCGAGGTCAGCGATGAAGGAATCATGTACCCTTCCGATAAAAGGCGCGATACTATCGATGGTTTTGCTCTTCGAATTCCTGTTTCATGATCTGACGGATCTTGCGCCGGTGGCGGCTGCCCCATTCAGCCAATGTTCCGAGTACCGGTTGCAGGGAGATCGCGTAGTCGGTCACCTCATATTCAATCACCACCGGCGTTTCAGCGTGGACGATGCGATTGACGAATCCGTGAAACTCGAGGTCTTTCAACTCCGCGGCGAGGACTTTCGAAGAGATGCCCTCAATAGTACGTTGCAATTCGTTAAATCGTACCTTGCCATGCATCAATGCAATAATGATACGGAGCTTCCATTTGCCACCGATGGCGTACAGTGCATCGCCAATGGCGTTTAACTGCGCCTTACAAACTGTGTCGCTGAGTTCTCCGTTTTCTTTGGCCATGTCTGATGGTCTACTTACCAAAAGGTAACTGCTTACTTATTGTAAATTACTCACTGATGGTGAGCAAAAATACGACGTTTTGTTGTTGTACGGAAAAACAAGCCAAAAAATGAAAAAAATTGGATTCTTATCGTTCGGACATTGGGGTAAAGGTTATCAAACCCGTACAGCGAGCGATGCCCTGCTTCAATCGATCGACCTCGCCGTGGCCGCCGAAGAAATCGGATTGGATGGCGCCTATTTCCGGGTGCACCATTTTGCGGCCCAACTAGGATCGCCGTTTCCTTTGTTGTCTGCCATCGGTGCAAAAACGAAGAAGATAGAGATCGGAACCGGCGTGATTGACATGCGCTATGAAAATCCGCTCTACATGGTGGAAGAGGCTGGAGCAGCCGATCTGATATCCGGAGGGAGGCTGCAGTTGGGGATCAGCAGGGGATCTCCCGAACAGGTAGTCGACGGATGGCGCTATTTTGGCTATGCGCCGGGAGAAGAGGAGACCGACGCCGATATGGCACGTCGTAAGGCGCTACAATTCCTGGAGCGTTTGAGCGGAATCGGATTTGCTCAACCCAACCCGAACCCGATGTTCCCCAATCCACCCGGGCTGTTGCGACTGGAACCGCATTCCGAGGGATTGCGCGAACGGATCTGGTGGGGTGCCGCTTCCAATGCAACCGCGATCTGGGCCGCCGAAAACAGGATGAACCTGCAGAGTTCTACACTTAAATATGATGAAAGCGATAAGCCTTTCCACGTCCAACAGGCCGAGCAGATAAGGTTGTATAAAGAGGCCTGGAAAAAAGCCGGACACCTGGGCGAGCCAAGGGTGTCGGTGAGTCGATCCATTTTTGCATTGGTGACCGAAGAGGACAGGTATTTGTTTGGCATGGAAGCGAACCGCGCAGATCGCATCGGCTTTATTGAAAAAGACAGGCGCGCAATATTCGGAAGGAGCTATACGGGAGAACCGGATCAGTTGATTAAAGAATTGGCCGGGGATGAAGCCATACAGGAAGCTGACACGCTTCTGTTGACGATACCCAATACACTGGGTGTCGATTACAATGTGCACGTGTTGTCTTCGATTTTGGAGCACGTTGCACCTGGACTGGGTTGGCGGTAAAGTCTGATAAAATTTTGCACTGAGAGTCGCCCGGATGCGCACTAGTTATTAGCATTAACAAACGCGGCATGAGGAAAGAGGGAAGGGTTACCCTGTATTTTTTCCGTCAGCGTCGTATGCGTATACAGTTGGGCGACGGAGGTAACAATCCAAGTAAGGCGTCAAAGGATAGCGTCTATGTTTTTTTTCGCTGGTACGCCTTTGCCAATTCAAACCAGAGTACGGACGCGACCCCGGCGCCGGCGGCAATGAGTATTTGATCGAAAGAGATCGCTACGAACTGGAACAAGGCGGCAACCGGTGCCACAAAGATGGCACAAGCCGTCAGGAGTATTGTAATCACCACGATAATCGGTACCAGGATGTTCTTATATCGAAGGGTGGTGACGATGGAGTAGTAGAAGGACCGGTTGACAAGTGTGAGCACGATGTTGGCGGAGATAAGTGTGACGAACACCATCGTGCGTGTAACGGCCTCCTGGTCAAAGGCGTGGTATGAATACTGGTATATAAGCAATATTCCCAAGGTGATGGCGAGTCCCTGTACGATACTGACGCTCAATTCCTGCCAGCTGAAAAAAGTAGTGGTCAGCGGTCTCGGGCGTTGACGCATTACATTTTTCTCCAGTGGTTCGTTTTCATAAATAATTGAACAGGTGGGGCCCATTATCAGCTCAAGAAAGATCACATGCACCGGAGTGAAGATGGTTGGATAGACCCAGCCAAGGACGAGTGGTATGAACACCGTAAGGATGATCGGGATGTGAATGGAAATGATATATTGAATGGCTTTCTTCAGGTTGGCATATATCTTCCTGCCCATCGCAATAGCGTCGATCATTTTTGCGAGGTCGTCATCGGTGAGTATCATCGACGACACTTCTTTCGCTATTTCCGTTCCCTTTTTTCCCATTGCGATGCCAATGTGCGCGGCTTTCAGCGCCGGCGCATCGTTGACCCCGTCGCCCGTCATGGCTACTGTATGACCGTTGGCTTTTAACGCGTTTACGATGCGTAATTTCGCCGCCGGAAACATCCGCGAAAAGACGTTGTATTCCTGTACCTGATCCTGCAACGCATCCTGGCTTAGTTCCATGAGTTGATCGCCGCTGATGGCCTTTTCGTATCCCTGGAAACGCACCTGCCGAGCGATCGTCTGAGTAGTCGCGGCATTGTCACCAGTAACGATCTTGATCTGAATGCCCGCATCGTAGAACGACTGGAAGACGTCGGGAATGTTCTCTTTGGGTGGATCATAGAACGCGACAAGTCCGAGGAACGAGAAGGGCAACTCCTGTTGCTTTTTGGGAAACTTGTCTCCGGTGAAATCACTCACGCCCACGCCGAGCACCCTCAGTCCATCCTGCGTCAATTCCTCAAGCGCATGTCGAATGCGCTCGCGCGCTTCCGCCGAAAGGTTGGATACGTTGATAATGGCTTCAGGTGCCCCTTTAGCTGCGATCAGCCGCTCGCTTTTTTCACCGCCGATACGTTCGAAAATATGTGTCATCATTGGAGGCTTCCCCTCAAGGGGATACTCGTCGGTCATCCTAAAATGACTCCGTGCATCAACAGTGGCTGTTCCCGCGTATGCCTCATGTAGTGCCAGTTCCATGGGATCGAAGGGGATGGGTTCGCTTGCCCACATGGCCGCGGAGATGACGTCGTGTACAGCGGGTTCCCTGGAGGGGTCGTGTATGCGGCCGGTTGCCAACGAAAATACTTTTGCCAGTTTCATCCTGTTCTCGGTAATCGTGCCCGTCTTGTCCAGGCAGATAACAGTGGCGCTTCCGAGTGTTTCAACTGTAGAAGTGTTTTTGACGATAACACCGAGTTTCATCAATCGCCACGCGCCGAGAGCCATAAAGGTGGTGAAGGCAACAGGAATCTCCTCCGGCAGAATGCTCATCGCCAACGTCAACGCTTTCAACAGACTTCCTATCGGGTCGAAAGATTGCGTGAAATTGATTAGCCAAACGATGAGGAAGACGACGATGCCGACGAGGGCCATTCGCTTCACGAAACTTCCAATCTGTCGTTGCAGCGGTGTGACCACCCTGGCAATCTCTTCAACACTTTTTCCAATCTTACCCAACGCCGTTTGTGCGCCGATGGCGGTCACTGTACAAATGGCCAGTCCACTGGTTACGGTGGTACCCTGAAACACCGTGTTGTTGTGTGTGCTGTCTTTTTCGACAGGAAGGGATTCACCAGTAAGGATGGATTCGTTCACGCCGAAATCATTGGACTGGATGATCGTACCATCGGCGGGCACGGACGTCCCTTCCTGAACGATCATGTAGTCTCCAACGACAAGTTCTTCCCTGGAGATGGTCGCGATTTTTCCATCGCGAATAGCCCTGCAGCGCGGCTGAGTTAGGGCGCGCAGTCGGTGGATCGCATTCTTGCTGCGGGTTTCCTGGAACAGTGAGATGCCCGTGACGATAAAAATCGCCGAGACCATAAAAATACCATCGCTGACATTACCCGTCAAAAAATAGATTGCCGCGGCAATCACAAGGAGGATGACCATCGGGTCTTTTATCAAGTCTGCGGCAAGGGCGGGGAAGTGGCGTCGGCGCTCCTCGATTTCGTTTCGACCGTGTTTGTTTCGCGATGCGATCACCTCGGCAGCAGTCAGACCGCTGATTCCGGATTGTTCAACAGTGATCTCTGCCTGTGTTTTCAAGTTTCATTCGTTTATCCCGCCACGCCAGGGCTTACTGATGCACGATCTTTGGTGCACAATCAGCGCTCAAAAAAGGCCATACTTTGCCAACCATACCGTGCGCACTATGCGTGGGTATTCAAAAATACAGCGATTTATTGAAATAAACGCCTAATTGTAAAGTGGCAGAAAAGAATACGATTTCCCATATTCCATCATTTGTTCGACGAAATCATCGGGATATTCAATTTTCACGTCGACGATCTTGTCGCCTTCGGTCACGGGCGTCAGTTTCGGTTGAATAAATCCTGAATAGGGCTTTGAATCAAACTGCTTGTAGCGCTCCTTTACTTCCTTCATGAGTGCCTGGTCGGTGATGACGCCGTAGGTTTCGACGAGTGATTTCCCCGCTTCAAAATCTCCGGTCGACTTAATCCGTTGCACTTCCCTCAGGAGATCGCCGAACAATGTGCGAAGCTTTCCGTAATCGTTGATCACAAAATAAGTCTTCCCATTCTCCACTCGTTTTTCAATCACGTTGTCTGGCTGCCCTTTCTCAAACACCCAGGCGCTGACCATCTGGCGGTTTCGCATATGCGATTCCTCGAGGTTGTCGCCCTCGTCGAGACGACGCAATTGAAGTAAGAGCCCGTTCGTGATATAAGCGTCATATTCTGCCTTGCCGGCGTCCACCGATTCCTGAACGCCAATTTCGACGAGCTTTGGATCGGTGATGTAGTACAGCGCAACAAGATCAGCGCGTGCCTCTTCGAGTGTAGAAGCATAGTTCTTCAAGGCGTCGGCCGGAACGCCGGGCATCAACTGGCCGGACGCATGGCCGATGACTTCGTGCAATGACGTGTGCATGTTGCCGGCGTCGGTTCTATAAGCCCGCAGTCGCGCACGCACGCTGTCGCCAAGGTAAAACTCGTCCACGGTACCTGTGCTGACCGCGTTTTCGTATCCTTCAAGAATGTTACCGAGTGATACGGATTTCGAACCATGGGTTGCCCTGATCCAGTTTGAATTAGGGAGATTGATCCCGATAGGCGTTGAAGGTGCGGCATCACCGGCTTCGCCGACGACCGTGATTACTTTGTACGACACACCCTTGACGTTTTGCTTTTTGTGCTCGGGCAGGATCGGTGAATTGTCTTCGAACCATTGTGCGTTTTGCGACAGGGCCGCCATGCGCTTGCTCGCTTCCTGATTCTTTACAGAAAGAACCGATTCATACGCACCTTTCAATCCCATCGGATCTCCATAAACCTCAATAAACCCGTTTACAAAATCGACGGTGGATGTCGTGTCATTGAGCCAGGCGATGCTGTACTCATCGAACGTTTCGAGGTCGCCGGTTTGATAATAGGCGATGAGCTTGT
>CAYMWA010000102.1:0-13457 GCA_964393795.1 uncultured Roseivirgaceae bacterium | reverse complement strand
ACCAACAACCAATTTCCAATTCAAAGTGATACCCCCCGTTTCCATGGGATAAAATCATCCTGGTTAAGCTGTACGGCTTTGACGGTAGTGTTGCCACTGGCGACCTCGATGATGAGGTCGAGGATTTCTCCGCCGAGCTGTTCGATGGTTTTTTCGCCGGCGATGACGGGGCCACAATCGATGTCGATGATGTCCGGCATTCTACGGGCAAGGGCTGTGTTGGAAGAGACTTTGATTACTGGTACGATGGGATTGCCCGTGGGTGTCCCTAGTCCGGTGGTGAAGAGCATGATATTGGCACCGGAGCCAGCCAGTGCCGTAGTGCTTTCCACGTCGTTGCCGGGCGTACATAGCAGGTTAAGCCCGGGCCGGCGGATGTATTCGGTGTAGTCCAGTACATCGCAAACGGGCGAGGTGCCACCCTTCTTCGCTGCCCCGGCAGATTTCATGGCATCGGTAATCAGGCCGTCTTTAATGTTTCCGGGAGAGGGGTTCATATCAAAGCCCGAGCCTACGGCCTCGGCAGCTCTTGCGTATGCGCGCATGAGCTCGATAAAGCGATTGGCCGACGCGTCATCTACGCAACGATTGATGAGTTCCTGTTCGACACCACAGAGCTCGGGGAATTCAGAAAGGATCGACGTGCCGCCCAGTGCCGCCACAAGGTCGGAAGTATGACCGATCGCCGGGTTGGCTGAAATACCGGAAAAACCGTCGGAGCCGCCGCACTCAAGGCCGACAACCAGTTTGCTCAGGGGCGCAGGCTTGCGCTCCTGCTTGTTTACTTCTACGAGGTGCAAAAATGTTTTTCGGATCGCCGTGACCAGCAGGTTTTCTTCAGTGCCCGCGTGCTGTTGTTCAAGAACGACCAGTGGTTTCGAAAAATTCGGATTGGTCTTTTTAAGTTTGTTCATCAGAATCTCGACCTGTGCGTTCTGGCAACCGAGGCTGAGTACCGTGGCGCCTGCGACGTTCGGATTGTTGATATAGCCCGCCAGCAAAGCGCACAGTGCTTCTGCATCCTGGCGCGTACCACCGCAGCCACCTTCATGTGTCAGGAACTTGATTCCGTCGATATTCTTGAAAATGCGGGAGCGTTTTTGCGCGGCATCAGGCGTATAGCTGTGCTGCGCGATGGCGTCGGTCTTGCCTTCCCGGTACAGATCGACCAATTCATGTACAAATGACTTGTAGCCGTCGGGCCTTGAAAATCCAAGCGCCTCTTCAAAAGCGTGGCGGATAGCAATCACATTTCTGTTCTCGCAAAACACCATCGGCAACACGATCCAATAGTTGGCCGTGCCCACCTGGCCGTCAGCCCGATGATAGCCGAGAAACGTTTTGTCTCTCCACCTCGACACATCGGGTGCCTGCCACTTGAAATCCCGGGTCCGTCCCGAAAACTCGGAAGCCCGATGTTTCACGTTTCCGGTGTTGATCGATCCGCCTTGTGGAACCGGTTGGGTAGTCTTGCCGACCAAAACGCCGTACATAGTGATCTCGGTACCAGTGTCAAGTGGATGGATAACAAATTTGTGTTTAGCGGGAATCGGTTCGACAAGCGTCGCCGAGCTCCCGTTGAAGGATACCGTCTCGCCCGCTTTAAGGTCGGTCAGCGCCACCAGCACGTTATCCGCGGGGTGGATCTTCAAATATCGAGTTGACATGTTCTACTGCAAAAGGCCTCCAAGGTACTCCGTTTTGTGCAGATTTTGAATTTTTTGGCTGAAAAGCCTTACCTTCGACCCTTAATTTTTTACCTGTTATCATGCCTGGAAGCAAAGTCGTCACCTTTGGGGAAGTCATGCTGCGACTCTCCACGCGTGCTCATGCGCGATTTACGCAGGCCACTGCGTATGATGTCACCTATGCCGGATCGGAGGCCAACGTGGCGGTATCCGTTCGCCATTTTGGAATACCGTCGGCACACGTCACCCGGTTTCCCAACAATGATTTGGGTCAAGCGGCAACGCAAGCCCTGCGAAAGTATGGCGTCGACACGAGCGCTATCGTGTATGGCGATGAACGGATGGGACTCTATTTTCTTGAAAATGGTGCCATGCAGCGATCGTCACGGATTATTTACGACAGGTTTGATTCGGCTTTTGCCCACATTAAACCGGGCGAAGTGAACTGGGACCAGGTGCTTGACGGGGTATCGTGGTTTCACTGGACCGGCATCACCCCCGCCATATCACAAGGAGCGGCCGACGTTTGTCTCGAAGCACTTGTAGCTGCCAGCAATAGGGGGATTACCATTTCAGGCGACATCAACTATCGCAGAAATTTATGGCAATATGGCAAGAAGGCGATAGACGTCATGCCGGCGCTCATTGCGCACTGCGATGTGGTCATCGCGGGAGTCACCGATATGGAAAACTGCGCCGAGGTGTCCGGTGCGACCTTCGAGGAAGCGTGCAAGCACTTTACAGGACGCTTCGGTAAAGTAAGGAAGATCGCTTGCACCGAACGCGAGTCGGTCAGCTCCTCCCACAACCGCATCAGTGCTGTCTTGTGGAACGGCGGCCTCCTGCGGTCGCGCACGTATGAGCTTAGCCATATCGTTGACCGCGTCGGATCAGGCGATGCCTTCATGGCAGGACTTATCTACGCGATCCAGGCGGGAAAAGACGACCAGCCTGCGCTGGAGTTTGCTACGGCAGCGTGTGCGCTGAAGCACTCCGTAGAGGGAGACGTTAACCTCGTCTCTGTCGACGAGGTGGAGACACTGGTAACAGGAAAAAATATAGGCAAACTCTTAAGGTAACACCATGACTTTCACAAAAGGGGAGATTATCAAAGTGATGTGCGATACCGGTGTGGTGCCGCTGTTCACACACGACAACGCTGACGATGCACAGCAGGTCATTGAAGCGGCGTGGCGCGGCGGCGTACGCGCCTTCGAGTTCACGAACCGCAGACCGAATTCATTCGAGATTTTTTCGCACCTCGTGCGCCAACGGAAAAGATTTCCCGACCTTCTGCTCGGTATCGGAACGGTTATGGACGCCGCAACGACGCAACGCTTTATTGATGCTGGTGCCGATTTTATCATATCACCAATCCTCAAACCCGAGATGGGAGAGGTGTGTCGCCAAAACAATGTACCCTGGATTCCCGGATGCGCCACGCTGACGGAGATCGTTACGGCAAGGGATCATGGCGCGGATATCATCAAGGTATTTCCCGGAAGCGTACTCGGGCCAAAATTCGTTTCGTCCATCCTCCCCGTTGTACCCGACCTCAAACTGATGATCACGGGTGGAGTGGAACCTACCGAAGAAAATCTCACCGCATGGTTCCGTGCAGGGGCGGCATGCGTCGGCATGGGATCCCAGCTCTTCACCAAAGAAATACTCATGAATCGCGACTGGCAGGCGTTGTCGACGCGCGTGGCAAATGCGTTGGCACTCGTGGCGAAGATCCGCCAGGGAATGTAAGGCTACCAGGCAAGGCGCAAACGACAAGGTGGCCCTGTTGCAACGATCCCTGTCATTAACCATCTTTGCACTCCTGCAGAAAGATTCCTGCTATGAAGAAATACAAGCGCTACACCGTCACCTCCGCCCTCCCTTATGCCAACGGCCCCTTGCACATCGGCCACATCGCCGGTGCCTATCTACCGGCGGATACCTACGTCCGCTACCTCCGGCTGAAAGGAGAGGATGTGGTTTATGTGGGCGGCTCGGACGAACACGGTGTGGCCATCACCATCGGAGCCAAAAAAGAAGGCCTCACCCCGCAGGCCTTCGTTGATAAATACCACAACCTGATGAAGAAAGCCTTCCGGGATTTTGGTATCTCGTTCGACATCTACTCCCGAACCAGCAATCCCGTGCACTACAAGACGGCGCAGGATTTTTTTACAACGGTCAATGAAAAGGGCATCCTGATCGAAGAAACGTCCGACCAGTTCTACGACGAACAGGAGGGGATGTTCCTGGCCGACCGCTACATCGTCGGCACCTGCCCCAACTGCGGCAACCCGAACGCGTACGGCGATCAATGTGAAAGATGCGGCACCAGCCTCAGTCCGAAGGAGCTGATCAACCCGCGGTCAACCGTATCGGGCAACACCCCTGTCCTTAAGCCTACACGCCATTGGTACTTCCCGCTCGACAAGTTTGAAAGCTGGCTGCGCGAATGGGTGATCGAAGGTCACAAAGATGACTGGAAGTCAAATGTATACGGACAATGCAAGTCATGGATCGACCAGGGATTGCATCCGCGTTCGATCACGCGCGACCTGGACTGGGGTATACCCGTGCCCATCCCTGACGCAAAAGGCAAGGTGTTGTACGTGTGGTTCGACGCACCTATTGGTTATATCTCGGCCACAAAGGAACTGAAGCCCACCGACTGGGAAAAATACTGGAAGGATCCTGACACGCGCCTCATCCATTTCATCGGCAAGGATAACATCGTCTTCCACTGCATTATCTTCCCGGCGATGCTCAAGGCGCATGGCGAATATATCCTCCCCGACAACGTGCCGGCAAACGAATTTTTGAACCTCGAAGGAGACAAGCTTTCTACATCGCGCAACCATGCTGTGTGGTTACATGAATACCTTCAGGATTTTCCGGGACGGCGCGACGAACTGCGCTACGTACTCACGTCGATATCGCCCGAGACCAAGGACGCCGACTTTACATGGAAAGACTATCAACAGAAAGTCAACAGCGAGCTGGTAGCGATCCTCGGCAACTTCGTCAACCGCGTTATGGTGTTGACCTGGAAATATTTCGATGGCAAGGTTCCCTCCGAACACGAACTACCCGGGACGAACGAAAAACGCAAGCGCGTGCTGGGCCTCTATCATCACACGCACGACGAACTGAACAAGTCGGCAAAGGAGATGATCGATGCCCTCGAACACTTCCGCTTCCGCGAAGCGCAGTTTCACATGATGAACCTCGCGCGCACGGGCAACAAATTTCTCGCTGACACCGAGCCGTGGAAACTTGCCAAGGAAGACATGGAAGCCGTGGGATGCATCCTTAACTATGCACTCACCATCGTTGGCAACCTCTCCGTGGCTATCGAGCCTTTCCTTCCCGACGCGGCAGCCAATATCCTGAAGCAACTCAACAGTACCCAGTTTCACAACGACTGGAAAATGTTCTGGCGAAAGGGTGCCCTGGTGCACACGGTGAAAGAACATCACCAGTTGAATCCTGCCGAACTTCTGTATCGCAATGTGGAAGACGCCGACATCGAACGGCAGATCGCAAAGTTGTCCCCTTCCGGGGATGTGCCGGCCGGATCCAAATCCGCGACAGCGGAGACCACCCCGAAGGAAACGGTTGCGCCGCCAGTGCCTGCGTTGAAGCCTGAAATTGTTTTCGACGATTTTGCAAAGCTCGATCTCCGGATAGGCACCGTCGTAGCGGCGGAGAAAATGCCGAAGTCCAACAAACTATTGAAACTTACGATCAACAGCGGCCTCGACACGCGCACCATCCTCAGCGGCATCGCGCAGCACTATACGCCTGAGGAAATGGTTGGCAAACAGGTAACGTTTGTCGCCAATCTTGCACCACGCAAGATGATGGGCATCGAATCACAGGGGATGATTCTGATGGCAGAAGATAACGACGGCAAGTTGCGACTTATCCTACCCGACCAGCAGGTAGATCCCGGCTCGGCGGTGAGTTAGAAATTGGAAATTAGAAATTAGTCATTAGAAATTCCCCTTCAGCCATTAAATAAGCTCATCGTTCGTTCGGGGCCGATGGTGCAGAACGACAAGATCATGTCATTGGCTTTTTTGATCAGCGGGGGGATTGTATCGAATTCTTCCTGTGAGAAGTTGCTGAGTACGTAGTCGATTTGCTGTCCCTTGCCGAATTCATTTCCGATACCAAACCGCAATCGGGGATAGGCGTTGTCACCGAGTGTTTCCTCGATGTGTTTTAGTCCGTTGTGTCCGGCGGCGCTTCCTTTCGTGCGCATGCGAAGTGTGCCGAAGGGCAGGGCGATGTCGTCGACGACCACCAGAAGATTCTCCCTTGGGATCTTCAATGCCTGCAACCAGTACGCGATGGCCTTTCCACTGAGGTTCATGTAAGTGGTAGGCTTGATCAGGTGGATGCTTCTTCCCTTGTACCTGAAATCGCACTTGTTCGCCAGCCTTTCCGTTGTGAAATCAACCTTGTGCTGATCGGCCAACTGGTCGAGCACGAGGAACCCGATGTTATGCCGGGTAAGCTCGTATTCGGCTCCGATGTTTCCCAGACCAGCGATGAGGAAGGACATTTGGCTGTTGGCTTTTGGCTATTGGCTGTTAGCTGTTGGCTTTTGGCGGTTGGCTTACGCCATGAAAAAGATCCCGTCCGCAGGACGGGATCTTTAGCTGGCAACCGGCAACCGGCAACCGGCAACTGGCAACCGGCAACCGGTTACTTCTTCTTCGGTGCTTCGGCGGCAGGTGCGGCAGGGGTACCTGCGGCAGGTGCGGCGGCTGCGCCTTCGGCTGCGGGTGCCGCGGCGGCTGCTTCTTCAAGAACCTTCGCTGCACGAGGTACCTCGACGACAACGATAGGTGCCTGTTTCGGGTCGAGGAATGTAAGGTTCTCGATCTTCATGTCGACCACTTTCACTGCATGATGGAAATCCAGCGTGCTCACGTCCACGTCGATATGGTCGGGCATATCTTTGGGATAGCCGAATACCTTCAGCGAGGTGCGCTTCCGTACCAATGATCCGCCCTTTACTACGCCAGGCGCCTCACCGATAATGCGGACCGGAATACTCATCTTGATCTTTCGGTCATCCGATATTCTCAGAAAGTCGGCGTGCAAAATAATTTCACTCACAGGGTGAAACTGCACTTCCTGCAGGATCGCCTGATGTTCTTCACCTTCGATGTTAAGGTGTACAAAGTGCGCTTCGTTAGTGTACACCAGCTCGCGAAATAGAATCATCGGTGAATAGAAATGAACCTGATCATCTCCGCCGTACAATACACAGGGAACAAGACCTTCATCTCTCAGTTTTTGCGAAGCTGTCTTGCCGAGATTTGCTCTTTTATACCCTATAATCTCAACAGTTTTCATGATTATTATATTTAGTTGTATGTTTGCTATTAGCTATTAGCTATTAGCTGTTAGCTGTTGGCTGTTAGTTGTTAGTTGTTGGCTGTTGGCTACGTCTTTGGACCTCACCACTCACCACTCACCACTCACGATTCACGATTCACGATTCACGATTCACGCCTCAGATTTCACGCCTCACGCCTCACGCCTCACCATCACAACTTGATAAAGAGCGAACTAATCGACTCGTTATCATGAATCTTCCTGATCGCCTTGGCAAACAGGTCAGACACCGACAACACCTTGATCTTGTTCGACATCTTCTTCAGCGGAAGCGTGTCGGAGACGACCATTTCGACCAGCGCCGACTCTTCGATTTTCTCGTAAGCATTGCCAGAGAGCACCGGGTGCGTACATACGGCACGCACTGACTTCGCTCCATTGTCTTTGATCACGGAGGCAGCCTTGCAAATCGTTCCCGCAGTGTCAACGAGGTCATCCACAAGGATAACGTCCTTGCCTTCCACTTCACCGATCAAACGCATGGACTCCACTTTGTTGGCTTCGCGGCGGTTCTTATCGCATACCGCCAGCTCGGCATTAAAAAACTTGGCAAAGTTGCGCGCCCGCTTGATGCCGCCCACATCGGGAGTGGCAAACATGATGTCGTCCAGTTCCAGCGATTTCAGGTACGGAACAAAAATGTATGAACCGTCGAGGTGATCTACTGGAATGTCAAAGAATCCCTGGATCTGGTCGGCGTGCAGGTCGCAGGCCATGATGCGATCCGCGCCGGCCGCTGACAACAAATTGGCGATCAGTTTGGCAGCGATGGAAACCCGTGGCTTGTCTTTGCGGTCCTGGCGTGCATACCCGAAGTAGGGGATAATGACGTTCACGTTGTGCGAACTTGCCCGCTTCGCGGCATCCACCATCAGCAACAGCTCCATCAGGTTGTCGGCCGGAGGAAACGTCGACTGAATGATAAAGACGTCGTGACCCCGGACTGACTCGCACAAAAACGGCGACATTTCACCGTCGCTGAATTGTTGATAGTTGACTTCTCCCAGTGGTTCGCCGTAAGCGTCGGCAATTTTTTCTGCCAGGTACCTTGTGGCGCGGCCACTGAAGAGCTTTACTGCCATTGCTAAAAATGGTTTTTTGTAATTAAATGCTGGCCGTGGCCATCGTTCAAATCAAAAATCCCGTTCAATCCGAACGGGATTTTCAGGTTGTCCCACCAGGGCTCGAACCTGGACTTTCCTGAATCAAAATCAGGCGTGTTGCCAGTTACACCATGGGACAATATCCTTGCGACCAAAATCCCTCAAACCCCTTGCCTGCCCTCGCTTCAGGTGCGTATTTGAAGTCTTGGCCGACAAATTCAGGCTGGTCAGGCCTGTTTTTGGGTCTGCAAAGGTAGAATTATTTTTTTAAATCGGGAACGGCAGGATGGAAATACCGCGAAATTTTGTCGGTTTCAGAGTTCCTGATGATCCTGCGCCAGGTTGCCACCACTTTCCAGAAATCCTTCCGCCCAAAAGCGATACTTGTCGAGAATGGAGATCACCGCATTCCGCAAATGCCGCGAATTGTTGAAATCAATGCTGCCGTACTGCGTTGTAGCGTAACCCTGCCAGATCGAACGGTTCTGCCGCCGGTCGTAAAACTGGATCAACAGTGTCCCCGTCCGCAAATTGAATTTCTGTGGGTCGTAATCCAGGTCTTCTTTCTGGTTACGCACCCACTCTTCAATGTCGGGCTGGTTGTAGCCATTGAACTTGAGACTGTCGGAAAACATCTTGAAACCAATGATGAGGTGCGGCCTGTTCGATGCCTGACGGTAACCGAGAAACTTCATGCGCGCGATGATCGATTTTTCGATGAGGTCGTTCACCATGGTGGTGTCATTTAAACCGGCGGGCTTCATGATATCGAACGTGCGATACTTCTTGAAGTTCCCTTTGTAGCTATAGTCGTATTCTACCGGTAGTTCTTTATAGCCTAAACAGGACGAAAGCAAGGCCAAAAGCAAGAGGGGTATAATCAGTTTCTTCATAGGCCGTCAAATCAGTTGAATCACAAGTTGAATATAGCCTAAAAAATCAATACCAACGACTGGAACGCGGGAACCTTTTCAGGAAGTTCTGATTTATGTGCCGCTGTGGCTAATTGGCGCAATTTGCGTGTCGGCGTGCGCAATCCGCGTACCAAAGCAGTTTCCCCAAACAGCTGCACCTTCACGACCCACGACTCTCGACCCACGACTCCCGACCCACGACTCCCAATTCACGCCTCACGATTCACGCCTCACGCCTCACGATTTACGCCTCACGATTCACGCCTCACGCCTCACGATTCACGATTTACGCCTCACGATTCACGACTCACGCCTCACGATTCACGACTCACGCCTCACGATTCACGCCTCACGCCTCAACCACTCACGCGCATTCACAAACGCCTCCATCCAGGGCGAAATCTCATCCTGCTTCCGGTCCGCCGGATACCAGGGCCAGTTCCACGCAAACAGCGACCGCTCAATGTGCGGCATGATCACCAGGTGACGTCCATCTTTGGAACACAACGCCGCAGCGGAATGAGTTGAACCCGAGGGGGTGCCGGGATAGCCACTATGGGAATAGTACGCAGCAATGGCGTACCGGCTTCCGTCTTCCGGCAAATCAAAGCGCCCTTCGCCATGGGCAATCCATACCCCGAGCCGCGAACCTGCCAGCGACTTCAACATCACTGAATTGTTTTCAGGGATGGTGACGTTAACGAAACCAGATTCGAACCTGCCTGAAGCATTGTGCTGCATTTTAGGGTGATCTTTCCATTCCGGATAAACCAGTCCGAGTTCCATCATCAGCTGACAACCATTGCAGACGCCGAGACTCAACGTGTCAGCACGCTCATAAAAGTTGTCGAGCGCCGCCTTGGCCTTGGGATTATACAGAAAAGCACCGGCCCATCCTTTGGCGGATCCCAATACATCGGAATTCGAAAATCCACCGACGAACACGACCAGGTTGATCTCCGAAAGGTCTTCGCGTCCGGAAACGAGGTCGGTCATATGAACATCCTTTACATCAAATCCCGCAAGGTACAGGCTGTATGCCATCTCACGGTCGCCGTTCACCCCTTTCTCGCGGATGATCGCCGCTTTTAATCCTGACGGTTTTCTTCTGCCTGGATCGATGCCGAAGTGTTTGTACGTTCCGTCGAAACCGGAAGGGAAGATGTATTCGAGCGGCTGGCGTTTGTAGTTGTTAAAGCGATCTTCGGCAAAGGCTTTCGGCCGTTGTTGACTGTCAAGCAGGAAGGAGGTCTGGAACCAGGTGTCGCGCAGCGCGTCGATGTCAAGGGATTCATTTCCGGTGGACGTCTTGATCTCAACGGTCCTTTTCGCAGTGACTTGACCGAGGACTATGGAATGGATATGTTCTTTTTTCAAGCGCGATTGTACGGCGGTGGCATTTGCGACCTGTAACAGGATGCCGGGATTTTCGCTGAACAAAATCTTGACGTGGTCCTGCCCCAATTCCGACACATCAACGGACAGGCCAGTGTCCGGCACGGGGAAAGTCATTTCGAGCAGGGCTGTCACCATACCACCCGCGGAAATGTCATGACCGGAAAGGATATGGCCTTCGTGAATGAGCGACTGCACGGCGTTGAAAACGCGGGCGAAGTAGGCGTTGTCCTGAATGGTTGGCACCTCATCACCCAGCAGGTTGCAGGATTGTGCGAAGCTGCTTCCGCCGAGTTTAAAGTCATCGCGTGAAAAATCAATATAAATGATTTGTGATCCGTTGACGGGTTGCAGCGCTGGTGTGACGGTCTTGCGAATGTCTTCTACTTCCGCTGCCGCGGATATAATGACCGTTCCGGGCGCGAGGACTACTTCACCGTTTGGATATTTTTGCGACATCGAAAGCGAGTCCTTGCCTGTTGGGATATTGATGCCGAGTGCGATGGCAAAGTCGCTGACCGCCTGCACGGCTTCATACAGTCGCGCGTCTTCCCCCTTGTTGCGGGAAGGCCACATCCAGTTGGCACTTAGCGATACCCCTTTGAGCCGGTGAGTGAGCGGTGCCCACAACAGGTTCGTCAACGCTTCCGCTATCGCGAGTTTACTTCCGGCAACGGGGTCGATAAGCGCAGGCCCCGGTGCATGCCCGATGGCAGTGGCGATGCCTTTGTGTCCGAGGTAATCCAGCGCCATTACGGCCACGTTGTTCAGCGGAAGCTGAATGGGACCACAAGTCTGTTGCGTAGCCACTTTGCCAGTGACGGAGCGATCGACTTTATTGGTCAACCAGTCCTTGCAGGCGACGGCCTCAAGTTGCAACACTGCTTCAAGATAGCGTTGGAACTCGGTGATGTTGTACTTTACCTCAGCATATTTCGCAACGGTCGTGCTGTCCTCCATTATCGTCTTAGGCGATGACCCGAACAAGTGATCAACGTTGAAGGCAATGGGCTTGGTCGACTGTCCGGCTCTTGCGAACACGAGTTTGTGATCGCCGGTGGCCTCGCCGACGACATAAAATGGTGCGCGTTCCCGTTCTGAAACTCGTTGCAACGTCGACAAATCTTCCGGGCGGATACCGACCCCCATGCGCTCCTGAGATTCGTTGCTGATGATTTCTTTGTCAGACAAGGTAGGGTCGCCAACGGGAAGTTTGTCAAGTTCAATATGTCCGCCCGTTTCTTCGAGCAACTCTGACAAACAGTTGAGGTGTCCTCCTGCGCCATGGTCATGGATGGTGATGATCGGATTCTGTTTTGATTCCACCATCGCCCGGATAGCGTTCATCACACGTTTCTGCATTTCGGGATTAGAACGCTGGATGGCGTTGAGTTCGATGGCGTTACCATACTCACCTGTAGCCACCGACGACACAGCGCCACCGCCCATGCCAATACGGTAGTTGTCGCCTCCCAGCACTACGATTTTGTCGCCGGGTTCGAGATGTCCTTTCTGACTATCCTGATGTCTGCCGAAGCCGATGCCACCGGCGAGCATGATCACCTTGTCAAAGCCGTATTCTTTGTCGCCTTCGAAATGCTCGAAAGTGAGAACGCTTCCGCTGATCAGGGGCTGGCCAAACTTGTTGCCGAAGTCGGACGCGCCGTCAGAAGCTTTGATCAAAATCTCCGCCGGACTTTGATACAGCCACTGGCGTTCGTGAAATTTTTTCTCCCATGCGCGGCCGCCGTTGAGCCGCGGGTAAGAGGTCATGTATACAGCGGTTCCTGCCAGCGGCAGCGATCCTTTTCCTCCGGCAAGGCGGTCGCGGATTTCGCCACCCGATCCAGTAGCCGCACCGTTGAACGGTTCGACGGTAGTAGGAAAGTTGTGTGTTTCCGCCTTCAGTGAAATGACCGCATCGATTTCCTCTACCCGGAAATAGTCGGCCGTATCCTGCCGTGCCGGTGCGAACTGTTCGATACGCGGCCCTTTAATAAAGGCGACATTGTCTTTGTAAGCGGAGACCAGGAAGTTAGGGTTGTTCTTCGCCGTTTCTTTAATGAGTTGAAAGAGGGTGTGGGGTTTTTCCTTCCCGTCGATAATGAAGGTGCCGTTAAAAATTTTGTGGCGGCAATGTTCGGAGTTCACCTGCGAGAAACCGAACACTTCGCTGTCGGTCAGCTTGCGCTGAAGCTGGCGTGAAACATCTTCGAGGTAAGCAATTTCCTCAGCACTGAGTGCCAAGCCCTCCTGCTCGTTGTATGCGGCAATGTCGTCGACCTCCAAAATGGGCTCAGGCTGATGGTGGATGGTAAACAGCTCCTGGTCGAGACCGTCGTACATTGTCTCCAGCATGCGATCATAGCGGGTTTTGGTGGCGCCCACCTGCCTGAATTCCTCGATCCGTTCGATTCCGTGAATACCCATGGTTTGAGTGATCTCAACCGCATTAGTGCTCCAGGGGGTGATCATCTCCTTGCGAGGTCCTATGAAGCGGCCGTCAATCTGCCGGGCATCGATGGGATCGGCGTTCCCGAAAAGCCATTGAAGCTTCTGTATGTCAATGGATTGTAGAGGTGCAGCCACGCCCACACAGTAAACAGTGCCGGCGTTTTTGCGAAAGAATAGGATCATCTGCTATGTAGTGGATTGCGCCGCAAAAGTACAAAATCCCGCGCACTTGCCGCGCTCAAAATGGGCAATTGGACGATTTATCCGCGCGCGCCGCCGGTGCTCAGTTGGCAGTTGACAATTGGCAGTTGACAATTGACAATGGGGAAGTTTACACCTTTAGTGCCGATACCCTCCGTTCTGTCTCTAATCCCCAATCCCTAATCCCCACTGCCCAATCCCCAATGCCCTTTATCCTCGCGCAGTGCCGGCGCTGAATTGGCAGTTGACAATTGGCAGTTGACAATAGGGGAAGTGTACACCGAGCATTA
>CAYMWA010000101.1:0-13700 GCA_964393795.1 uncultured Roseivirgaceae bacterium | reverse complement strand
GTGTTAGAATCAGCAGTGTGGGAACTCAAGGCTACACCTCCCCCTATTGTCAATTGTCGACTGTCAATTGTCAATTGAACATGTGCTACGCGGGCGGGTCATTCATTCGCCATTCGCCATTCGTAATTCGTAATTCGCAATGACTATCACCGTTAGCGATCTGAGTAAGCGATTCAACCGGGAGTGGATCTTTCGCAAGCTTGATTATACTTTCGACGCGGGTAATATTTATGCCGTGACCGGACCGAACGGGTCGGGGAAGTCGACACTCCTTCAGGTCTTGTGGGGACAGATGCCGCAGACCGGCGGCGATATTCGCTATGAAAAGGCCGGCACGCCGCTACCGGCGGAAGCCATCTTTCAGCACCTTGCAATCGCCACGCCCTATATGGACCTTATCGAGGAATTTACGCTCCGCGAGATGCTCGATTTCCATTTTGCATTGAAAAAAGTCCGGCCGGATCTTCACCGCGACGAGCTCCTTTCACGCATGTACCTCGAAGAGGCCGCCGAAAAGCAGCTGATCAATTTTTCATCGGGCATGAAACAGCGGCTGAAACTCGGACTGGCCTTCTTTACAGACGCGGACATTTACTTCCTTGATGAACCAGGTACCAACCTCGATCAACGCGCTTTTGACTGGTACAGCGATCAGCTGAAACACCTTCCACGGCAAGCAATCGTATTCATCGCCTCCAACAACCCAGACGAATATCCCGCAGATTCAAAGCTGATCAACATCATGGATTACAAGAAGTCCGCCACCTTGTCCTGAACCCCAGCGAAATGGCTGGCATAGAAATTTTAAAAATGGTATCCCAGACAGGTTAGAAAACGCAAATCGGTTACAAACAGCCATTTTTCACGCATTAACGGACGGTCTTGACCTGAATTATTGTACTTTTACCAGAATGAAAACCTGTATATAAATGAAAATGATATCGCGAACACTTTCATTGCTTCTGCTCGCTGGCGTTGCTGTTTGCTTCACGGGATGCAAAAAAGACGATGACAACAAGAAAACCGAGGAGCAAACGCAACTCGAGAAGCTTAAGGCATCCTGGCAGATCGTCAGTGCCAGCGACGTGTCGGGCGACCGCACTGGAGAGTTCGAAGACCTCGTACTGACGTTGTCGGGAAACTATGCGGAAGGGGGCATCTACAATTACAGCCTCACAGGCAAGCGACCCAATCCAAGTCCATGGCCCGGCTCTGGAACGTGGCAGTTCGGAAATCCAAAAACCAGTCAGATCATACGGGATCCTGGCACCGACGGGGAGATACCAATGAGCTACAGCGTCACTGATGAAGAACTTACCATCGAGTTTAATGTTCCCGAGACCAGTGACGGCTGGGCGGGTTCCGGCCGCATCCAGTCCGTTACCGGCGACTGGACATTCGTATTTTCAAAATTGTGATTTGACGGCGATGTAGCAAAGACAAGGCATACCTTGTCTTTACATCTTCAGGACAACGATGGTAACACCGTCGCCACCGCGTTCAATGTGTTCGTCGTGAAAGGTCGCCACGTGGCGGACGCTGGCGAGGTGTTCGCGGATGACCTTCCGCAACACGCCTTCCCCTTTTCCATGCAGAATTCGAAGTTCGCCATGGCCAAGCAATAGCGCCGTATCGAGAAATTGCTCCAGCAAGGGCAACACCTCTTCCGCCCGCTTTCCCCGGACGTCGAGTACGGGATTGAATTGCGTCTGTTTTTCGTAAAGATTGATTCCCCTGGTAGATTGTTGCGAGACGGGCGCCTCCGCTCGCTGGGCTCCGGAAATTTTCTCCAACTTGTTGATATGAATGAGGGATTTGAACTCACCAAACTGAACTGAGGCCGTCTTGTCCTTGAGCGCCACGACGATGCCACTTCCCTCCTGTCCGACGATCCGCACACGGTCCCCTTCGCGGATAGGTGTTTGTGGGTGCTCGGGTGGCGTACGCTTGCGCTCTCCCACACGATGTGTCAAGGCTTTCAGGTTTTGCCGCACCTTCAGCGTCTCCTTGCGCTCCGCCTTGTTTTCCCGAATATGCCTGATGGTTTTTTCGATTTCGCGATTTGTTTCACGTAACAGCCGCGCCGCCTCGTCCTTGGCTTTCTGAAGGATTTCCTTTTTGCGTGTCTCCAGATCTGCCGACAGCGCCTTGTATTTTGCCAGCGACTTTCTGAGATCGCTTTCCTGACCTTCCAGTCGGGCGATACGTTCGCTCAGCTGTTGGCGCTCCTTTTCCAGGTTTCGCACGAGCGTTTCAAAGCCTGCGAGGTCCTTGCCCACCAGTCTCTCAGCGGTGTCCAGCGTCTCGCGGGGCAGCCCCGTTTTCTGTGCAATTTCAAGCGCAAAAGAGCTTCCGGGCTTGCCGATGTCAAGAATGTAAAGCGGTTGAAGGTGCTCACTATCGAACCGCATGGCTGCATTGCGGATGCCGGGATGCTGTTCTGCGAACAATTTCAGGTTATGATAATGGGTGGTCGCTACCCCCCAGACGCGCCTCGATACGAGGCCCTGCAGCACCGCTTCTGCAATGGCCCCTCCAAAATCAGGGTCAGTGCCCGATCCGAGCTCATCAAGCAAGACCAGCGATTGCGCCGACGCTGACCGGAGAAATACGCCCATGTTACGCAGATGGCTGCTGTAGGTGCTCAGGTCATTCTCAATCGACTGCTGGTCACCGATGTCGAGAAAAATATCACTGAAAATGCCCATCCGTGAGCGGTCAGAAAGCGGAACCAGCAATCCACATTGCATCATGTATTGCAACAAACCCACCGTCTTCAGGCAGACTGACTTTCCGCCGGCATTGGGCCCTGACACGAGCAGCAGCCTGGCGGTATCGTTCAACTCAATATCGAGCGGCACCACCGCTCGCTTGCCGCGCAGGCTGAGGTAGAGCAAGGGGTGTCTCGCCTGATACCACGTAAGTTCGGGTTGTTCCCCCACCCGCGGCAGGTCGCCCCCAGTTTCTACAGCGAATCTCGCTTTCGCCCTGATGAAGTCGATTTGCGCCAGGAATTGGAACGAATCTTCAAGGTCGGTGATCGCCTCACGCATTACAGCGGTAAGGAGTTTGAGGACGGCAATGACCTCCCGTCTTTCCGCGTGACGAAGGTCCCGTATCTCATTGTTGGCGTCAAGCATTTCCGCCGGTTCCATAAACACGGTCTGCCCGGTGGCGGATTCATCGAGGATAAATCCCTTCATGCGCCGCTTGTGCTCCGCCAGAATCGGGAACACCACACGCCCTTCACGCACCGTCGGCAGCGCGCCTTCGGGAATCCAGCGTTCGGCAACCGCCTGGCGGAAAAGCTGATCTGCCACCCTCCGCAACCGGCCCTCCTCATCGCGCAAGCGCTTTCTGATCCGTCCCAACTCAGGACTTGCCGTATCGCGGACCGTCGCCTTGTCGTCGATCTTTTCGCGGATCCGGTCAACGAGCTTCCCGGAAAGCGCAACGGAGGCAGCAAGTTTCTCCAACTCCGGGTAGTCATCCTTTGCTTTCAAAAGAAAATGGGTGATCGACAGTATGGTTTCGAGCGTCAGCGCGAGCTTGACGAATTCGTCCGCATCGAGGTAATGACCTTCGATCGCAATTCGCGCCAGCCACTCGTCTCCGTCGTGATAGTGCCTTACCGGAAACGCCTCATTCCTTTCAAGGATCATCCGAAATTCAAGCGTTTGCCGCAGTAAGGTGTTGATGATGGTGGCATCAGTCTGGAAGTGCATCGCCTCCACCTTCCTGCCACCGGCTGCAGAAAGGCAATAGGCTGTCAACCTGTTTCGAATCTGGTCAAAGCCCAGCTTTTGTTCGAACGTGTCGGGATAGATCATTCGAGTTCAAAAGGCGTAGCAGCGCGCTGTTCACGCAGTTGCAAACTGTCTACCAGCGTCATATAGATCTGTTCCATCGCCTTGGGATTTTCCATGTAGTAGTCAAAAGATCGCTTGAAACTACTGTCGGTCAATGCGGCGTTTTCAAAGACCTTCTCCTTCATGGCAGCGAAAACTTTTTCGGAGGAATCGCGTGAAATACCGAGGCGATTGATCTTTTCTTCGGCGATATAGATATCCGTCATCACGCGCACCATCTCCTGCTGGCTGAGAATGTGCTCGGGTTTCTTTTCTTTGCACGACACCAGGACCACCAATGCGGCGATGACAAAGCAGGTTCGGGAGCAATATCGCGACAAGCCTTTCACAGTTTTATCGTTCAAATCGTCAATTAGGGTGCCAAAAATACTCATAATTATCCTATTTTCGCCACCTGAGGACCCGTGAACGTCCGCGCGGGTGGAATGCCGGGCCTGTCCCGGAGAAGGGTTTAACGCAGAGAGATCTTGAAAGAAATACTGAAGAAGTTAAGGCGGTATGAAATCCAGATACGCAAGGCCATCAACAGCCATATGCAGGGAGATTTTCGCTCCATTTTCAAGGGCTCGGGTCTCGAATTCGACGATGTCCGGCCGTATCAGTACGGCGATGATATCAGGACCATCGACTGGAATGTCTCCGCTAAAGGGCACGGCACTTTCGTCAAGACTTTCCGTGAAGAAAAGGAACAAACCGTTTTTTTTATCCTGGACGTTAGCGCCTCGGAAGATATCGGCAATCCCGGCCGTACAAAGGGCGATGTAGCGAAGGAAATCTGCGGCGTACTCACGCTATCATCGGTCAGGGAATCGAGCCACGTGGGTTTGATTTGCTTCTCCGACATCAAAGAACAATACATCAAGCCGAGCAAGGGCAATTCGCAAGCGTATCAAATCATCTCGGCACTCGCTTCGCTTAAGCCTGCTTCGATGAAGACGAATCTGAGCAAGGCGATCTCGTTCGCCCTCAACATCATCAAACGTCGCAGCGTCGTTATCCTGATTTCCGATTTTATCGATGAAGGATATCTTCATAACCTGAAGTCGCTGGCACGCCGTCATGACCTGGTGATCATTCAGATCACCGACAAGCGTGAAACGCGACTCCCTAAACTTGGCATCATCCCGATTGTCGACAAGGAGTCAGGACGCACGCGATGGATCAATACATCATTCGGAGATTTTCGTCAGAAGGTGGTCAAGCGGTATGAGCAACGACGACGCGAACTTGAAGACTTCAGCAGAAGACACCAGGTCAACTACATCGCGCTTGACACCGAAGATGATTACGTCCCTAAATTGCTTCGGCTCTTCAAAGTGAGAAATAAATCGATGAAAACGTCATGAGGTGGAAGGGGATATTGACAGGCTGGATATTCTGCTTCCTGCTGCCGCCGGCATTGTATGCACAGCATGCGGATGTCACTGTGCGCGGTGGATTTCTGAGCGACAGCATCAAGATCGGTGAGTCAGCCGGCTACTACCTGGCCGCGCGTTACCCTAGTGACCAGACAATCCTCTTTCCAGACTCCACGCATTTGTTTACGCCCTTTGAATACAAAAGGAAAACGTACTTCCCGACAAAAACAACGGAAGGCATAAGCGCAGACAGTGCGGTTTACTATCTCACGACCTTCGAGATTGACCGCGTACAATACCTCCACTTGCCGGTATATGTGTTGCAGGGAAAGGATTGCACCGTTGTGCAATCAGCGGTCGACAGCCTCCTGATTACCCAATTAGTTGCCCATGTTCCCGACAGCGTGTCAGTCGAACAGCTACCGCTCAGAATGAATACCGCATGGCAATACGTGGCCTATGATCTGAACTTCTGGATGATCGTTATCATCGTCGCTGTCCTCGTCGTCCTTTCCGTTGCTGCCTGGCTGTTGTTTGGTAAAAAGGTCATAAAATATTTAAAGGTGCGGCGCCTGCGAAAGAAACATGCGACGTTCCTCGAGACGTACAATCCATTGGTGGCACAACTTCGTCAGACCTTTACGCCCCCTGCCACCGAATATGCGCTGAGCATATGGAAACGCTACATGGAACAACTTGAGTCGAGGCCTTACACGAAGCTGACCACTCCGGAGACCCTGCGTCTGGTCAAAGCCCCTACCCTGGCAGAGGAATTGCACCGCATCGACCAGGCCATCTACGGGCACAACACAACGGTAGCCGACTCGCTGGAGAATCTCAGAAACTTTGCCGACGCGCAATTTGAACGAAAGCTGAAGGAGGTGCAACATGCAAAGTGAATTGACGGCACCGTGGTATAGCCTCACCTGGTTTGATCCCGCCTTACTGCGGTCATATACCTGGGAACAACCGGTGTTCTTATGGGTCATCCTCATCACACCACTGTTCTTCGTACTGCGGTGGGTGATCCGATACTATTCCAATCAGAAGTTGCCTGTGGCCATGATCTCAAAGGAACTGAAAAGTTCGCCGGGCAACGCCATAAGGTATCTGCCCGAAATCCTTCTTCTGATCGTGTTGACACTCCTTCTCACTGCCATGGCACGGCCGCAGAAAACCAACGAAAAAGTAGAGCAATACACCGAAGGCATCGACATCATGCTCGCGTTGGATATATCACAATCGATGCAGATTGAAGACTTCGAACCCAACCGCCTTGAAGCTGCCAAGCAGGTCGCGCTCGACTTTATCGCAGGAAGGATGCAGGACCGGATAGGCCTGGTTGTTTTTTCCGGCGACGCATTTTCGTTGGCGCCACTCACGACCGACTACGACTTGCTTCGCACATATGTCAAGAGTATTAATTTCGACATGATCGAAAACCGCGGTACGGCTATTGGCAGCGCAATCGCAGTAGTGACCAACCGGATGCGCGAATCCGACGCGGTGTCAAAAGTGTGTATCCTGCTTAGCGACGGCGACAATACCGCAGGCAATATCGACCCCATCACTGCGGCGGAACTCGCATCTGCATACGGCATCCGCATTTACACGATTGTGGTCGGGCGTGAAGGCCTCGTCCCCTACGGAAAAGACTTTTTCGGCAGGCCGAACATGATCGAGAACACTGTCGACGAAACCACCATGCGCCGCATTGCAGAGATCGGAGACGGCGAGTTTTTCCGCGCCACCGACAACGAAGCGCTCGCGTCGGTGTTCGGAAAAATTGACCAGCTCGAAAAAGCAGAGATCAAGGAAACCCGTTACAAAGACACCGCTGACTACTATTTCATCTATCTCCAATGGGCGGCCGCCTTCTTCTTGCTTTGGCTCCTGCTGAAGTCTACGTTTATCTCCAACGTACTGCAGGATTAGTGCGGGTCGTAAGGCAAGGTGGGAATGTATTCAACCCGTATTCAGAAGTGCGAAATAAATCAGCTTGATTCCGAAGATCAACAACACAAAGCCCAGCACGACATTCAGGTTGCGAATAAATTTGATAGTGACGATCCGCCGGAGTTGGTCTGCAAGTTTGGCCTTCAGCACGTCGGTAAGGAAAACGGTCGAAACAATCGCTGTAAAAAAAGGAACAGCCTGGGTCGGACTGGAGTAGCCCATTTTTGTCGTGGCGAGGCCGACTGTGCCCAGCCAGAAGATGAGCACCATCGGGCTTAGGCCATTAATGACGAAACCTTTGCCAATGAGCCTCCATGGATTTTTAATGCGAATCTCGTGCGCTTCGACCTGTCGCATGCGCCTGTTCTTGATAAACAGGTAATAAATACCAAACATAAGCATCACCCCTCCGCCGAAGTAGGCGAGGTATTCACGAAAGTTTCCGCGATCAAAGATATGATAAAGGCCGAGATACGTGACACTGATATAAAATGCGTCGCTCAACGATACGCCTACTGCGACAAGCGCGCCACTCCCGAAACCGCGTTCGACACTCGTCTGTAAGATGGTAAAGAATACCGGGCCAACGAGGAACGCCAGCACGATGCCGTAAAGAACACCGTTAGCGATGACTTCCATTCTGGTGAGATTGAAGGTATGCGGTCCAGTCGTCGAGTTGTGCTTTTTTCATTACCCTGGGAAACTTGTTCTGCCCACCGACTTTCCCTTTGCTTTCCATCCAACCGTAGAATGCCTTCACGGGCACCACATCAACGAGCACTTCGCGCAGGGCGGCGCTGCGCTCCACGGCATAGTCGTCGTTAAGCACTTTGAGCTGTTCGTCAATCTTCGTTCTCAGCATTTCCGGATCCACCTGATCATCGGTACCGACAAACCAGTGATGTGCAAACAGTGATTCATAGGGAATACCGGCCACTGTGAATTCCTGTATAGAAATGTTAAGCTCATCGGCAACGAGTTCCACCGCCTTGTTCATATTGTCGACAGTTAAATGCTCGCCGCACAAACTGAGGAAGTGTTTCGTCCTCCCGGTGATGACAATTTCACAATTGTTCAGATCAGTAAACTTGATCACATCGCCAATGAGATAGCGCCATGCGCCGGCGCAGGTGGAAAGCAGCAGCGCGTACTCCTTGCCTTCCTGTACTTCGTCGATCAATAAGCTCTCGGCATCGGGCTTTATCTCGCCATTAGCGTCGAAGTTCTTATCCTCGAAGGGCACAAACTCATAAAAGATGCCGTTGTTCAACACCAGGCGCATTGTCCGCTTGTTGGGGAGCGTCTGGAAGGCAATAAATCCTTCCGACGCGAGGTAAGTTTCGATGTAATAGATCGGGTGTCCCAGGAGTTTTTCAAAACCCTTGCGATAGGGATCGAACGAAACGCCTCCATGCACGTATACCCTGAGGTTTGGCCAGATTTCGTGAATGTTGTTCACCTGGTGGAAGCGTACTATTTTCTCCAGCAGAATCTGAATCCATGCCGGCACGCCCACGATGATACCGATGTTCCATTCAGGCGCTTTGTGGGCGATCTCATCCAACTTGGCATCCCAATGGCGCGTCTTGGCAATCTTCTTGCCCGGCTTGTAAAAGTGCTGAAACCAGAAAGGCAAACGCGCCGCCTGAATCCCGCTAAGGTCGCCCTCAAAAAAACTACCACGGCGGTTGAGGTGGGTGCTACCGCCGAGCATCAATATCCCGGCTTCGAAAAACTCGTCCGGCAAATCGTATTTGGAAAGGGTCAGAATTTGTCGAACACTCGTTTTCTGGATTGCCTTCGTCATACCCTTGGTGACGGGAATATACTTCGAGGAAGCTTCGGATGTCCCTGAACTCAGCGCGAAGTATTTGACGCGGCCCGGCCAGCAGACATTCTTGACGCCTTTCTGCGCGAGGTTCCACCAGTCGTTGTAAATTTTGTTGTAGGTATGAATCGGCACCTTCGCCTTGAAACGGCGAAAGAATTCCTTATCCTGTGTCGGAAACCCGTTCAGGATTTCCGCGAAGTCATAATACTTGCCGAATTCGGTAGCGTTCGCCGTGATCAGGAGCTCTTTGAGCTCCTTCTTTTGGAGGTCGAATGGCGATGTATACTCCTGTTCCAGCATCTCGCGGATGCGGATCCCTTTTTTAAGTAACGTTCCAAGGATCGCCATACATGTATTTCTCAGGGGCTAAAAATAGGCACGAAATATACTCCACCCAAATCAGATAAATCCTTAGTATTACACCTGTTCTTATTGGCTAAAAACGCAAGGAAACCATGTCGGTTCAAGAAAATCTGGAAGCGCTTACAAAATCAATCCCCGCTCACTGCACCCTGGTAGCCGTCAGCAAGACGCATCCGCCGGAAAAAATCAACGAAGCCTACCAATGGGGGCAACGCGTGTTCGGAGAAAACAGGGCGCAGGAACTTGTGCAGAAGTATGAGGTCATGCCCAGGGATATCGAATGGCACATGATCGGCCACATGCAGTCCAACAAGGTGAAAACCATTGCGCCGTTCGTGTCGCTCATCCATTCGGTCGACAGCACCAGGTTGCTGCAAGAAATTAACCGGCAGGCAGCACGAGTCGATCGCGTCCTTCCCTGTTTGCTGCAAGTACACATCGCTGACGAGAGCTCCAAATTCGGCTTTACGCCGGACGAAGTGACCCAACTCATTGACGGAGATGCGTGGAAAGACCTGCCACACGTCGCGGTCAAAGGACTGATGGGAATGGCCACTCTAACGGAAGATCAGGATCAGATCCGAAATGAATTCCGAGGCCTCAAGCGGCTGTTTGAAAAGTTTAAGGCGGCCCAGCTTCCGCCGTCTGTCAGCATGGAAATACTGTCCATGGGTATGAGCGGTGATTTCCGGATTGCGATCGAAGAAGGTAGCACGATGGTGCGCGTGGGATCAGCGATTTTCGGACCGCGGTAGCATACCTGTCGCCGGTGTGCGCATGCCGACCGGTAGATGTGCAGTTGTCCCGGTTGCGGATCGTGGTCATCAACAAAGCCCTCAAGGATGCGTTGAGATATTGTCGTAAATTTGAGTTGTTATGAATCAACGAAATACATTATTGGCCGGCGTTGCCTTTGGAGGTGTTGCGGTTATGATCGGCGCTTTTGGCGCCCACGCCCTACAACCCATTCTGGAGGTGAACGGACGGACGGAAACCTATGAACTGGCAGTGCGCTACCAGTTCTATCATGCTTTTGCGATCCTGTTTGCCGGTGTCCTCATGTTCCAATTCCCCTCCCGCCATCTGAACCGGGCAGCAGTATGTTTTGCACTTGGCATCGGCATCTTCTGCGGCAGCCTGTACATCCTTTCCCTCTCGGGCATCACGATGCTGGGTGCCATTACGCCGATTGGAGGTGTCCTTTTTATCGCAGGATGGATTCTGCTCTTTCTCGGTATAAATGCAAAAAGGCCCCGTTAGGAGCCTGTTGGCTATTGGCTATTGGCCTTTGGCTATTGGCTTTTAGCTATTGGCGGGCCAACAGCTAAAAGCTAAAAGCCAACCACCAACCGCCATCACTGCGGTTTCTTATCGAGGATAGTCGTCGTAAACGATATCTGGTTACCGTCTTTGTTGACGGCATTCGTCACGAGGGTAACCGGTTTATTCTGCATGCCCATTTTACCAGCGCTGTTGAATGAGACAGTAAGTTCACCACTGCCGCCCGGGGGAATGGGATCGCGCGGCCAGCCTTTTGGCGTTGTGCAGCCACAGCTCACCTGTACATTGGTGATGATGAGCGGCTCATTACCGACGTTTGTAAAATGAAAGGTGTGCTCGACTTTGTCGCCCTGGAAGATGTTTCCGAAGTCATGGGTTTTCTTTTCCCATGAAATGACAGGGCCGTCTTTCTTTTCCGCTTTCTTCTCCTGCGCAAACGACGGCAGCGCAATAGCGAGTGCACAAATGATGATCAAATACTTTCTCATACCTTTATTTTTTTCAAATTTAACGCGATTTCCACAAAAAAAATATCAATTTACCCCTAAAGCCTTACCGCTGATCAAATACTTGCAGATAGCCTGAAGTTCGACGGCGGAGCCCGATAACGTTTTTTTACCCGGGTTTTTATGAGGCTTTTCATCCAAAAGTAACCACATGGACCCTGAAATCGGCCGCATTTACGGTCAAACCGTACGTGTGCGCGTTTGCGGATTGTGCTGGCAGGACGATCGCCTGCTTATGGTGAATCACCGGGGACTCGCCCCTGAGGATTTTTGGGCACCCCCCGGCGGAGGCCTCGAGTTCGGCGAGACGGCCGAAGCGCGCCTGCAACAGGAGTTTCTGGAAGAGACCGGGCTGCAGATCTCACCCGGACAATTTCGGTTCGGCTGCGAATTTGTACGGCCCCCGCTGCACGCGATTGAGTTGTACTTCGACGTGTCAGTTACAGGTGGCCAACTTCTGAAAGGTGACGACCCCGAGTGGCCACTGATCGAAGCGGTTGACTTTATGACACCTGGCCAGATTGCTGCCCTTCCCCCTGAAGCCTTGCACGGCATCTTCAGAATCGTCACTTCGGCCAAAGACCTTCAGACACTCACCGGATTTTTCAGGATTTGACGGCCTTTGGGTCACATTGCTTTCAATTTGATGTGTAAAATTTTTATTATTGTAAGATATCTTACACCTAAAATGTGCCCACATTGCAGTCTGCAGCGCTCAACTACAAGCTTATAAAAAAGATCAAGGATGAGCGTTTTGATGTCGACAAAATCAGCACCTATACCTTGCTCATCCACGTGGGTGCCCGTGATCTGCAGGTCGGGATCGTAGACGGAGCCGAGAACAGAATGCTTCTGCTGGAAGACTTTGTGTTCCCATCCCTTACGTCTCGTGCCGCATTACTCGAAACACTTGATGAATTGTTCGACGATCATGCGTTGCTGAAAGCGGGGTTCTGGAAGGCTGTAAAGGTCTCCGTCAAAAACAATAAATTTATTCAGGTGCCCGAAGCGCTCTTCGTCAAAGAAGCGCAAGAGGAATACCTGCGCTTCAATGCTGCAAGAGACGGTGACCGTGAGTTTGTGGAGTCGGTGGTCAACATGCGGTCAAAAGCCATTACCGTCTTTGCCTTTCCGAAAGACCTCGGCGACTGGTTCAGAAAAATGTATCCGCGAATCACCGTCACCTTTCTGCACCAATCCGCGGCATTGATCGAAGGCGTTTCGCGTGTGTCGGAAAACCGAAAAGACAATCCGTTGTATATCTTTGTCGACCGCTTCAAGTTACATATCCTCTTTGCGAAGCAGGGCACACTCTTGTACTACAACCAATTTGTGATCCGACAGTTCTCAGAATACGTGAAGTACATCATGCTCGTGATGCGTACGCTGAACCTCAGACAGGACAACACCAATATTGTCCTCTGGGGATATATCGGCAAAAACTCACCGCACTACAACGAATTTTATAAATACATCAGCAACGTCACGTTTGGGTACCGCCCCAAACACCTGAGGTTCGGCTATATGTTTGATGAAGTACAGGATCACCACTTCTTTGATTTATATAGCCTCAATCTCGTTGGGGACATTAGTCATTAGAAATTAGTCATTAGTCATTAGTCATTAGTCATTAGTCATTGGAAATTGGGCATTGGGCACTAGGCACTGGGGATTGGGAGATTGGGAGATTGGGAGATTAGGAATTAGAGACAGAACGGAAAGAGTGGGAATTAAAGGTGTACGCTTCCCTCAATTGTCAACTGTCCAATTGTCAACTGTCAACTGAGCGTCGGCACGCGGGAAATTCGTAATTCGTAACTTGTAATGGCAGAAAAGAAAATTGCATTATTCCCCGGATCATTTGATCCTTTCACGAAGGGTCACGAAGATATTGTATTGAGGGGCTTGCGGCTGTTTGATGAGATTATCATATCGATTGGGTACAATCGTGAAAAGAGCGCGCGGTACTTTCCCATCGACCGGATGATTGAATACATCGAAGGAACATTTGCAGACTATCCTGCTATCCGCGTGGTAACCTATGCCGAACTCACTGCCGGTTTTGCGCGACGCAACGGTGCGCGCTATCTGCTGCGCGGGATTCGCAATACGACAGACTTCGAATACGAAAACAGCATCTCCCAAATCAATCGCAAATTGTATGAAGAACTGGAGTCTGTGTTCCTGATCACTTCACCTCAGTTCGCATGGATCAGCTCGTCGATCGTCCGTGAGGTACACGGCTATGGAGGCGATGTGTCGGAATTGCTGCCTTATAAGTTGTGAGGTGGCGGTTGGCTTTTGGCTATTGGCGGTTGGCGGTTGGCTTAAATCCCAGTAGCCAATAGCTAAGAGCCAATAGCTAAGAGCCAATAGCTAAGAGCCAATAGCCAACAACCAATAGCTAACAGCCAATAGCTAACAGCCAATAGCCAACAGCCAACAGCTAAACCACCTCAATCTTCCGATAATACTCTTCAAACACATAGCTGATGGACTTGTAAGAGTGCTCCAGCGCATGGTAAACTTCCTTGCG
>CAYMWA010000100.1:8430-13799 GCA_964393795.1 uncultured Roseivirgaceae bacterium | reverse complement strand
GAAATGGATGTTTCTTTACTTCCTTTACAAAAAGAATGTTTTTCTACGCGTCTGAAGCGCGAAGTATCAAAGCATCACCCTAAACCACAACCACATGGACCACACAAAAGGACGAAGAAAATTTCTCCGAACCGTTTCGGCAGGCGGCGCGATGGCGCTGGGTTTCTCACAGATCGCTTCTACAACTTACGCAGCGAGCAAACCCGCAAAAATCAGTTTGCGACAGGACGATATCATTCTGTTTCAGGGAGATTCGATCACCGATGCGGGACGAAACCGCGATGAGGCAAATGCAAACAATGCGCGCGCGCTGGGCACAGGTTACGCCTTCATGGCCACTTCCAAACTCTTGCGTGATCATGCCGCAAAGAACCTGCAGATCTACAATCGCGGGATCAGTGGAAACAAAGTCTATCAATTGGCAGATCGCTGGGAAACCGACTGCCTTGCCCTCAAACCTACGGTGCTCAGCATCCTCATCGGGGTGAACGACTTCTGGCACATGATCAACGGCCGGTACGATGGCACGCTGGACACCTATCGTAATGACTTCACCGCCCTCCTCGAAAGAACGAAGGCCACGCTCCCCAACGTCAAACTGATCATCGGCGAGCCATTTGCCGTCAACAAGGTCAAAGCAGTCGACGATAGCTGGTTTCCGCGGTTCAATGGCTACCAGAAGGCAGCCCGCGAAATCGCAGACAAGTTCAACGCGGCATTCATTCCTTATCAAGAGATCTTCGATAAAGCCTCCGCAAAGGTCTCGCCTTCCTATTGGACCTACGATGGCGTACACCCGTCGATCGCGGGCAGTGAGCTCATGGCGGAAGCCGTGCTCGCTAATTTTGCACGGTGACCTCAACGATGAGGCGCTTCTTTTTCCGGGCACTACATAAAGGGTGCTGGCTGAAAACGTGTTCAGCCAGCACACCCTGTGCCTCCAAAGTGTCAGCCACCTCACTATTTTTCTTCATTTTTTGACATAAACCTGTCACGGTTGAAGTGATGCGGCTAACTTTTTCCGCAATCGTTGACAACTGCTCTTACATGCTCAAATCGCAGTTTTTGACACTTTTTGCTGAAATCCCGCAAACGTTTTTTTCGACAATCGTCTTATTTTTTTGCACCCCGGGTTCAAAATCTTACATCCCGGTCTTAAATTTGCATGTCAGTATGAAGGAAGGACGGGCGATCGAAAAGACCCGTCTGATTGCGCAGGCAGACGGTGAGGCGATAGGCACTCAAACGCCGGACGGGTTACGGAACCTCCGGAAGCTATCCCCTCCAAACTAAATACACCGTCACCAGTGGGGCCGCGCAGATGTTTCACGTAACTGAAAAGAATGAAAAGAATGTTTGTAGTGGGGGTCGCATTTCTGTGTCTTGTGATCTTTGTGGGCGCAGCGGGTTTCACAACACCAACGTCCTGGCTCAAGGAACAAAAACCGGAAAACAAATGCCTCGGCTATACCATCATTGCCTTTGACAAAGGGATTGACTGCTATGGAGACACCATCCGTCTCGTACGCAGGAACGGATTCGCAGAAAGGGCGACGGACGCCGACTGACCCGCTTAGGGTTTCGCGATCCGTACATCCGTTTGCCGGATGCCGGAACGGTTGACTTTCAGGCTGAAATGTGATAAACTGCAGTATGCTAACGCCTCCCTTTTGGAACGCTGCACTACTCACTCATCCATCAACCTGACCCGGCGACCATGCGCTTACGCACCTTTCTTCTCCCCGGCCTCGTGTTCTGTTTTCTTCTCCTCTCCTGTCAACCGGGGAACAAACAGCGACTGAAAGACGGCCCGCGACGAATTGAAATTCTCTTTCTCGGCCATAACAGTCAACACCATGATGCGGCGCGCTTCATGCCGCTGCTCACCTCGGAGCTGGCCGCAGAGGGCATCAATTTCACCTATACCGACGATCCCGCAGACCTGAATCCGGAAACGCTCTCCTATTACGACGGGCTGGCGCTGTACGCCAACTATGAAACCATCTCGCCCGAACAGGAGGCCGCACTCACCGACTTCGTCGAGGGCGGAAAAGGGTTCATCCCTATCCATTGCGCGAGTTTCTGCTTTCAGAATTCCGATGCGTATATCCACCTCGTTGGAGGACAATTTCAAAAGCACGATACGGCCACCTTCGTGGCAACGATTGTCGCAAAGGATCATCCCGCCATGCAGGGCGTCCACGAATTTTCGACCTGGGATGAAACGTATATCCACGACAAGTTGTCGGACGACCGTACTGTGCTGATGGAACGCGTCGACGGTGACCATCACGAACCGTGGACGTGGGTCAAGCAACAAGGCAAAGGAAGAGTCTTTTATACGGCCTACGGGCATGATGAACGCACGTGGAGCAACCCCGGATTCCACCAACTGATCAAACAGGGAATCCTCTGGGCCGTCGGCGATAAGGTCCGTGCCCAATGGGAATCATTTGCGAAGGACATCCCGACGCTCACCTATCGCGAGATGGCGAATATCCCCAACTATGAACAACGCAATCCACCACCGAAATATCAGGAACCGCTGTCGCCCACAGAATCGGCCAAATTAATTCAGGTCCCCTCCGGCTTCGACCTCGAATTGTTCGCATCCGAACCGGATATCATTAATCCCATTGCCATGGATTGGGATGAAAAAGGGCGGCTGTGGGTGATTGAAACGGTCGACTATCCCAATACCGTCCGCGATGACAACAGTGTCGGTGACGATCGTATCAAGATATGCGAGGACACCGACGGTGACGGAAAAGCGGATAAGTTTACCATCTTCGCCGACGGACTAAACATTCCGACGAGTCTCGTTTTCGTCAACGGAGGAATCATCGTTTCACAGGCACCGCAGTTTCTGTTTCTCAAAGACACCGATGGTGATGACCGCGCGGATGTTCGCAAAGTCATCATCGACGGATGGGGAACGTTCGACACACACGCAGGTCCTTCCAACCTGAAGTACGGACTCGACAATCACATTTGGGGCGTGGTCGGTTATTCCGGATTCGAGGGGACCATCGCCGGAACGCCACGCAAATTCAGGCAGGGTGTTTACCGGTTTACACCGGATGTTGGAACGTTTGAATTCATGACGGGAACTTCCAACAATACATGGGGTCTTGGATTTACAGAAGACAACAATGTGTTTGCGTCAACGGCGAACAACACACACAGCGTGTATATGGGCATCTCCGATGTAGCCGCCGCCGACGTCGAAGGAATTACCATTTCGAGTCCCAAGATCGACGGCCATTACGCGATGCACCCCATCACCGATAAAGTGCGGCAGGTCGATGTCTTCGGTGGGTTCACCGCAGCGTCGGGTCATAATTTCTATACAGCAAGGGATTACCCCGAGCGGTTCTGGAATCGCATCGCCTTCGTTGCCGAGCCCACGGGCCACCTTGTACACATGGCACGTATTGAGAAGAAAGGCGCCGGCTTTGTTGAGAAAGACGGTTGGAACCTCTTCGCTAGCGCAGATGAATGGGTGGCGCCGGTCGAAGCCAAAGTCGGACCAGACGGCGCGGTGTGGGTACTGGATTGGTACAACTTCATCGTCCAGCACAACCCTACCCCTACGCCTGACCGTGGCGGCTATCAGGCAGTGAACGGCGCGGGCAATGCCTACGAAAATCCGTTGCGCGATAAGACACATGGTCGCGTCTGGCGTGTGGTGTATCGCGAGGCAGAATCCCGTCCGATGAAACCGTTGAGCCGCGACGATCCGGATGCGCTCGTGGATGCGCTCACGAACAACAATTACTTTTGGCGCATCACCGCACAACGCCTTTTGGTGGAATCGGAGAACACCGATGTCCTTCCCCGTCTCTATTCGTTGATCGAAGATGAATCGACGAACGCACATGGAGAAAACTACGCAGCTGTGCACGCGCTTTGGGTCCTCGAAGGATTGGATGTGGTTCACCCCGGAAGTGACGCCTTCAAAGTCGCCGTCCAGGCGTTGAAACATCCGGCACCGGCCGTTCGCAAGGCTGCTGTTCAAGTTCTGTCAGAAACAGAATGGACGGAGACCGACATCCTCGATTCCGGAATTCTCGATGACCCCGATCCCCATACACGTCTTGCTGCACTCGTTTCACTCGTCAAAGCATCCCCTTCCTCGCTTCTCGGAAAGAAACTGTTTGAGCTCAGTAACGACAACGCGGTGAAGCAAGACCCGTGGTTATCGAAGGCAGTCTACGTCGCCGCAACCAGGCATCGCCAGGGCTTCATCGACGCATTCACGTCAGTGCATCCTGACTTTTCAGTCAGCAAGACGCAAACGCAACGCGAGGCCAGCAACTACGACGACAGTGAATGGCCGACCCTATCACTGCCCCAAACATTCGAGGCGGCGGGCCTGAATATGGATGGTGTCGTCTGGTTCAGAAAAACCGTGGACATACCTGCAGGGCTACACGCCAGTAAGGCGCGCCTCTCACTCGGACCCATCGACGATGCCGATGAAACCTGGGTCAACGGAAGAAAAATCGGGAGCATGGACCAATATGCAGCACCGCGCGAATACGATATCCCCTCCGGTGTACTTGAGCCGGGCGTGAACATTATTGCCATCAGGGTGACGGATACGGGAAGCAGAGGCGGCCTCTATGGTACCGCTGATGATATGTTCATTAGTGCTGGGAATCGCAAGGTAGCGCTGGCCGGTCCATGGAAGTATGAAGTCGAGAAGAATTTTAGCGCCGCCGATACAGCAACCTTCAGTGGTACATCCATTGGGGAGTTGTTCGTCGCGACATATAAAGACAAACCCACTTCCACTCCACCCTCCACGCCATCGGGTGACGGGAACATTGCCGCCTATGAGGGCAAGACGGTGATACGCATAAGTGCGCTTCCGAACGAGATGAAGTATGACATCAAGGAATTCACGGTCGAGGCAGGGAAACCCGTGGTCATTATTTTCAAGAATCCCGACTTCATGCAGCACAACCTTGTCATTGCAAAGCCGGGATCGCTTAAGATCGTAGGACAGGCAGCAGACAAACTTGCGCCCGATCCGAAAGCCGCCGATTTGAACTATGTCCCCGACATCCCCGAGATACTTTTCCATACGCCGTTGGTCGACCCGCAGGCAACGCGTGAACTGGAATTCACAGCGCCGGTCCAACCCGGTGACTATCCGTATGTTTGCACATTTCCCGGACACTGGTCGATCATGAATGGGGTGATGAAAGTGACAAAATCAAGTCGCGCCTTGTAAAGTATCGACTTTTTGCAAATCTTGAATAAAAACAATCTTCACATGCCGGACAAAAAAGTAAATGTAGCCGTGATTGGCCTTGGCTTCGGGGCCGAGTTCATTCCGATCTACCAGAAGCATCCCGACGCCA
>CAYMWA010000100.1:7076-8330 GCA_964393795.1 uncultured Roseivirgaceae bacterium | reverse complement strand
GGCCTTGGCTTCGGGGCCGAGTTCATTCCGATCTACCAGAAGCATCCCGACGCCAACATCATCGCCATCTGTCAGCGTAATGAAAAACGGCTGAACGAGATAGGCGACGCTTTCGGAATTGAGAAGCGCTACAGTTCTTATGATGCCCTCTTGAAGGATCCCGACATTGATGCCGTTCACATCAACACGCCCATTCCCGATCATGCAAGTCAGTCGATCAAGGCATTGCGGGCGGGCAAGCATGTAGCCTGCACAGTGCCGATGGCCACCACGGTAGAAGAATGTGAAGAGATTGTCAAGTTGACTAAAGAAACCGGGCTCACCTACATGATGATGGAGACGGTGGTGTACGCCCGCGAGTTTCTCTTTATGAAGTCACTGTACGACGATGGCACGCTTGGGAAACTTCAATTTCTGAAGGCGAGCCATCAGCAGGACATGGATGGATGGCCGGATTACTGGCCGGGGTTACCCCCGATGTATTACGCCACGCATTGCGTTGGCCCGGTACTAGGTCTGACGCGGGCGGAGGCCGAGTACGTATCATGTTTCGGATCGGGGACCATTCGCGAGTCGTTGCACAAGCATTACAATTCACCGTTTGCGGTAGAGACGGCGCAGATCAAATTCCGGAATTCCGATTTGAGCGCGCACGTGTACCGGTCATTGTTTGACGTCGCGCGTCAATACCGGGAGAGCTTTGAAGTATATGGTTCGAAAAAGGCAGTAGAGTGGCCGTTGATTGAAGGTGAGCCGTTGGTAGTGCACACCGCCAAGCGGCCTGAGCCGGAGATACCCGAGCGCGTGGAGTGCCCGGATTTTGCTCACCTGCTGCCGGAGTCAATCCGACGGTTTACAACGAAGGGGGTATACGATGCTGACGATCATCAGCACCTGTCTTTCGTCCAGGGCGCCGGTCACGGCGGATCGCATCCGCATCTCGTGCATCAGTTTGTCAACGCACTCCGCACCGGCACCGCGCCCTATCCGAACGCCGTACAATCGGCCAACATAACCTGCGTCGGCATTCTCGCCCACGAATCAGCAATGCAGGGCGGGAAGATTATTTATCTGCCGGAGTTTACGTGGGAGTAGATGCGGGTTGGGGTTCCTGCGAGGAGAGACGTTTTTGTTGTTGAAGACGCGGCTACACGCGTGGGAGCGCCGGGTTGCAGGTTGGGGTTCCTGCGTGTAGAGACGTTGCGTTGTTGAACGATCGGCTACACGCGTGGGAGCGCCAAGTTGCAGGTTGCA
>CAYMWA010000100.1:0-6976 GCA_964393795.1 uncultured Roseivirgaceae bacterium | reverse complement strand
GTTGCAAGTTGCAGGTTGCAGGTTGTGGGTTATTGATCGGCGATTTCCTGGAAGGACTTGCTGTATTCCTGGCTGTAGAGGGCGAAATATTGTTTTCGGAATTTATCGTAGGCCACTTTGGCGAGTGTATGATTGCCCATACGAATCAATGCCCTGCATTCCATACCCATGGCTTCTTCATCCACTGCATCAAACAAATAGATACATTGTACCACATCCATGACGTGGCTGTGGTCCTCTTTCTGATCCCGGGTCTTGAGGTAACTGTTGAGCAGGGTGATCACTTCCGTCGAAACAGCCGACTTGAAGCTGTCCAGCCACTCGTATTCCAGATTAGGCAGAAAAGCCCCTTTCCCAACGATTCCGATCAACTTCTCCGCTTGTTCCCGGCTAAGTAGCTTTCTATCACCCACGAGCTGCTGATAGTCAGCATAATCAATACGCGCATCTTCGTCAATGGCTTCAATCTTCCAATGCCCCGTACTTTTAGACAAATCGAAGCCGACTTCGCTTAATATGAGCCTGAGCTTCGCAATATTCACAGACCGATTATTTCGCGCGCTCTTTTCCGTTTTATCGAACCATAAAATCTCATCCAGCCTTTGTGACGAAATTCCCTTTCCGTCGCGCAAGGTATTCAGCGCAATCAAAAGGAACAGCTCCTTCAGTAATGGCGTAAATTTGTTTGTGATTTCCTCGCCTTCTCTGTTGAAGACATGAAATCCACCGAAAAACCGTATACGATTCGCCACAGGGGATGCAGAGACCGCCGTATCAACCTCCTGCCCGACCGTTTGCTGTTCCGCCGGGACAGGCTCGGGCACTTGGGTAACCGACATCGTCTCGTCCGTTCCCGCGCGAGGCTTCCCGCGTGCCCGAAAAACGGCGAAGTAGAGGCCGATCGCTCCAAGCACAATCACACCCCCGACCAGCGCAACAACAATGGAATCGTTATCTTCGGTTGCATGCCCGGCGTATGACCGCTGAGGATTTACGGCAATTGGCGGGAAGGAAATGGTGTACAAAGCCACGTCTGTCGCATTCACGCTATCATTAAAATACGTCTTGATACCGACAAGCAATTTGCTTTTCTCAGCATAAAAGAGATCCGCGAATGATTTAATGTCATGGAACAAAAAAGGTATGGAGTCACCTATCGGATAATACTCAGGCTTTGACAGAGATCCGCGGACAAGCTGTAAATGCGACTTGTACTGAAACCGCGGAAACCGGAGTCCGTAGTAGACGGAATCTCCAACGACAACAATCGAATTGGCAAACACAAAAGGCTCGGCTTCAGGGGGAAGCTCGTACAGTTTCTCTACCTCTGAATTTTCCCACCTGATCTTATACAAATCCCGAAAGGTTTGCGGGTAAAGCACCTGATCACCCGTCACACTTCCATAACCGCCGATCAGATACGACACCTCACTGTTGTCATTTCCCAGTCCAAACAAATACCTCGGCGCAATAACGTCACCCTTCAGTTGTAGCGTATCCCAATCATCGGATGCGATGTGATACCGCCGGGCAAGATTCTTATACGTCAGGAAGCCATATCCGCCTACCAGAAACAGCGTACCTTGTTCCTCGTTGAGGACTTTATTGTAATGCCAGAATTTTGACATTTTAGGAGAAATCGTGCGGTCTACCCGAAGGGATTTATCGTCGAAGTCATAGGTGGTGACCCCGGGGTGAGTCGGATTGATATTGATGAATTCATTGCGCCCTTCATGGAAGACCGCCTGGTCGCCCGGAAAAACGAAATCTGCTTCTTCATGAAAATCATACGACACCGAAGGCTGCTCCGTCAATGGCACCGCCACCAACGAATCGTTCGACATGATCATGACAATTTCGTCGCGGGCATTAAAGGCCGCACTTACAGGCCCGCTGAACGTCAGCTGCCGGTGTAAGCGCCACCGCTGAAAATCCTCCAGCATCCACCCGGGATTGACTACGGTGGCGTTAACATTTGAAACCGTGTCATAGGCAATATCACCCTCCGCCTGATTGAGTGGCCAATGATGCCGAAGCTCTCCATCGACCGTTAACCGGACATCCCTCACTACCATCGGGGGCAGATCAATGCTTTGTATACCCGGAATGGCACTTCTGCCAAATACAATTTTAACACACTCCCGGTCCGAAAAACCTACGTTATGCGCAGCAATAGTCGTATCACTGGTGATGACTTGCACCATATCCTGCCTGATATCGAGAAGTACCTCCACCCGGTTCCAGGCGTATACATTGCTGATCCCGAAGTTTGTCCCCTTGAGTTTCTTACCGACGACCAGATGAAACTTGTGATTCGGTGAGGATGGTTTGAAAATCAAATCAATGTTCAAACGTTTTGGCGTCACCATTCTGAACAAATAGCCAAAGTAGCCATGCGACCGCCGCTCGAATCTGAAATCGAATTTCAGCCGCACTTTTTCGCGCGCGCAGATGTCTTCGCCTAACTGGAGCGTTGTTCGTTGATCCACCACCGCTCCATGACTTGAAAACCTCAACCCATAATCTTGCGCTACGCCACTGAACGGTATACCAAGAAATAACAACGCCGACGCATACCGTTTCAAGAATAACACCATCTCCAAAGCCATAATTTCATGTGAACCACCACTTTACAATCCAAAGTTGTAATGAATGCAGTTACTCTAATATGGCATATTTTTTTTAATGATGCTAAATGTCGCGCGCAACCTTACAAGAACGGCCTGGGCTCCACCTCCAGCCTCCCCGTTGTGCCGGTGAGGAAATAAGCTAACGGGCTGTAAGACAGTGTCATTTGCCGCGCCCTATAAATTTCATAGGGAAGGATGCAGACGATGACCCGTTCGCGTTCCGTTTGTTGTTGACGCCACCCCTGTCTCTGTACAGTGGAATATACATACCCTCCGTCTGTTCGAGTTCATCAAACAGCTGCTTGTTCATCGCTTTTACGACTGACTGAAGCTCCTTACTGTCGATGAGATTGACGGATTCCTGTGGATCTTCTTGCAGGTCATACAATTCGTCGGTATCCCAGATCCCGTGGTAGTGAATGTACTTGTAACGATCGCCTCTTATCGCGTGTACGGTAGGGGTTTGGGGAAAATTCCGCTCCCAATAGTACTCATACAGCAATCCTGTTCGCCACGTCACCGATTTTCCCTGCAATAGCGGCAGCATACTCATGCCATCCATGTAAGCCGGGACTTTCAGTCCGGCCGCTTCCAGAATGGTCGGCGCTATGTCGATATTCGCCACAACCTCCTTTATCTCCGTTCCCGGTTTGATGATGGAAGGCGCATACGCCAGCATCGGCACTCTCATCGACGCTTCATATGCAGTTCGCTTGTCGATAAGGCCGTGCTCACCAAACTGAAAGCCATTGTCGCCCATGTAAATCACGAGCGTGTTGTCCATCAACCCCTCGTCCTTCAAATATTGAATTACACGTCCGACTGATTCATCAACAGACAGCAAGGCTTCGGCATATCGCTTATAGTACTCGCCGATGTTCAGATCGCTGTGATAGGGGTACTCGACACCGTGCCAGGAATTCCGCTGATTCTTTACCCACATCGGCGCGTTCTTGTGCGCTCCCGGCCACATCGTTGCCGGCGGAACGAACGCATGGTCTTTGAACCTTCCTTTATGTCTTTCGGCCGGGGTAAAATTGTCGTGCACACCTTTGTGCGACAGATACAGCATGAAAGGCTTATCGCGATCGGTTTCCTCAAGCCATTCGACTGCATAATCCGTGAGCTCATCGGTGATGTATCCCTTTTGTGGCACTCGTTTACCATCGATATTCAGTCCGTTGGCATGAGGCAGGTAATGTCCCTGACCCTTGAAGGAAATCCAGTGATCAAAGCCGCGCTGGGGATCATCGACCGCTCCACCCATGTGCCATTTCCCGATCATGGCCGTCTGATAGCCTGCGCGTTGCAGGTATTCGGCAAAGAACACCAGACCGTCGGGAACCGGATTGTTGTTATCAACAACGCGATGCTTATGCGCATACAGACCCGTCAAAATGGATGCGCGCGATGGCGAGCACAATGACGTTGTGACGAACGCATTCGACATGAAGGCACCTTCTTTTGCCATGCGGTCCAGGTGTGGCGTCTCAATAAAGGTTTGCGAGCTGAGAAAGCCCAGGGCATCGTACCGATGATCATCGGTCAAAATAAACACAACATTCAACGGCTTCGAACCGGGAATTTTGTTCAGTTTCAATGATCTGTTCTTCTGATGTATCTCCGACATCTGTGCCCGCGCCTGCACGAAACTCAACAGCAGGAAGGCGATCATCCAAATATGTAGTAGGTGATGGTTTCCCCTACGGGAACGGACTTGAATATTCGATTGTTTTTGCTCCATTTATCTGCAATTTAAGGTTAACGGTAACGCGGGCTGAAGTGCTTGCGCGCTATATAAACTGATGCTCAATAATCTCTTACTATCTGTTCGTTTGAGACGAATCTGCCAGCGAAATCGCCGCCACAGGTTCCAGGTTCTTCACGTGAACGACGCCCCAGGATCGGTTAGGGCTCGGCCCCATCTCTAGCTCCAGCACGCCACCGTCGAGAATGTCCTGATGACTAAAAAAAGGCCGGTCGAGATCAGCGGCATTCAGCGTGGCGTTTTGGATGTATTTGTTGGTTCTGGAGTTGTTGACAGCCCTGATGGTAAACTGGTTGCCGTTCTGCAGATTCAACGTAACCTCATCAAACAAAGGCCTTCCCAGGGAGTATTCCGGATTCCCGGGGCAGACCGGATAAAAACCCATTGCATTCATGATATACCACGCTGACATCTGTCCGAAATCTTCGCTTCCCGACAAACCATCCGGCGCGTTCGTATAAAGCGCATTCATGATTGTGTCTGTCAGCTGCTGTGTCTTCCACGACTCGCCAATGAAGTTATACAAATGTGCTACATGATGGGCCGGTTCATTTTCGTGTGCATATTGTCCAATACGTCCGGAGAATTCACCCGATATATCTTCTCCAGGAACTTTCGATGGTGTGCTAAAAAACGAATCGAGCCGGGTTCGAAACCCGCCAACACCGCCCATCAACTGAATCAGACCAGCCACATCATGTGGTACAAACCAGGTCCACTGCCAGGCATTTCCCTGGATATAATCAGCTTTCCAATACTGGGCACAACGTGGGGGAAAAGGCTCCCGCCAGTGCCCGTCTCTGTTCTTACCGCGCATTAACCCGGTACTTTTGTCAAAATATTCCTGATACCGTTGCGAGCGCGCCATATAGACTTCGTAATCTTCATTCTTACCAAGATCTTTCGCCATTTGCGCGACACACCAATCATTGTAAGCAAACTCCAAAGCCTTCGAAACAGACTCATTCTCCAGATCGGCAGGAATGAATCCCAGGGTCTCGTTGTAGTACTTTGCCATCGGCTTGAGTCTCGCCAGCACCGCCCGGTCAGGCGCAAGTATCCCGGCCGTGTCGTAAGCGGTGGCTTCTTTCATTGCCTGATAGGCAAGCCCGGCATCAAAATTCCTGCTGCCCTTCTTATAGGCATCGTATATAACAGAAATGGCATGATCGCCAATCATGGCACCCGTATAGTTGACGCCCAGTTCCCACCTGGGCAAAACACCTCCCTGCCTGTACTTCGTCAACAGCGACCTGATGAACGCCTCATTCCGCTCCGGATCGATGATCGTCAACAACGGATGGAAAGCCCTGAATGTATCCCACAAAGGAAAAACGGTGTATTCAGGTGAGCCGCCGCCAGCAGCGTGTATCCTATGATCCATACCTCGGTATCTCCCGTCAACATCACTGAACAACGAAGGGCTGATCGACGCGTGATACAACGCGGTATAAAAGACCGTCTGCTGGTCTCGCGAACCGCCTTGTACAGTAATCGTGTTTAATCGGGTATTCCAGGCTTTCGCTGCCGCTGCGTGCACACCATCAAAATCCCAATCCGGTATCTCCTGAAACAGATTCGCCTTCGCGCCTTCGTAGTCGACTGATGAAATTCCGACCTTTGCGAGTATGGTTGTTTCGTCGGGATCAAACGTCAATATGGCTTGCCCTGAGGTACTATTGATTACGGTAGCGTCGGCCCTCTCCCGATGGCTATACAATTCCGCTTCAAAAGGCTTGTTGAACTTCGCATGAAAGTATACACGGTTCTCCCCTGCCCATCCCCGGGTCACCTTGAGTCCGGCAATCTCGGTATCGCTGATCACCCGTAGTTCATTCAACCTATTGCTATACCCTTTGGGAGCATGTGCGAGGTCGATCACCACTCCCTTTGCGCTGTCCTTTGGAAATTGATACCGGTGGAATCCGGCTCTTAGCGTTGCTGTTAGTTCCACCTTGACATGTTCATCGGACAGCATGACCGCATAATATCCGGGCGATGCTGTTTCCTCATCATGCGTGAATCTTGAACGGTATCCGGAATCCGGATGCGCAACTGTTCCGGGATGCACCTTCCCTTCGCCTGTAAACGGCATCAAAAGAATATCGCTATAGTCAGCCATGTCCGTTCCACTTAAGTGCGTGTGGCTGAATCCAAGGATAGTGCTGTCGGAATAGTGGTAACCGCCACAGGACTCCGCACGGGTATCCGGACTTAGTTGAACCATACCAAACGGTAGCGTTGCACCGGGAAAAGTATGCCCGTGTCCGCCAGTGCCGATAAAAGGATTCACATACCGCGTAAGATCCTCGGTCTGCGGTCTTCCATCTTGTTCATCCTTTTGGGTGCAGCCCGACATGACCATCGCACAAAGTGTAATTCCAAAAAATACACGTATCATACTTCACTGTAGATTGCAAGTATTGGCTTTAGCATTGCCGAATTCTTAAAAAATTTCATTCCGTTTTTTTAACGATGCATAATCACTTTCTTCTGTGCGCGGAACTTGCCCTGGGCTACCTCGATGATATAGAGTCCCCCATCCGTCATCCCTGCCGATGACAGTCCCTTACCATCG